>JAJRXO010000489.1 GCA_024276255.1 Chloroflexota bacterium
ATATCACCGTATTCGATGCCGTTATGCACCATTTTCACATAATGACCGGCCCCGCGGGGTCCGATGTAGGTCACACAGGGCTCGCCTTCCGCCTTGGCAGCGATGGCCTCGTAGATGGGCCGCACCAGCTCATAGGCGTCTTTATGGCCCCCGGGCATCATACTGGGTCCCCACAACGCGCCCTCCTCGCCGCCGGAAACTCCCACGCCCAGATAGCGCAGTCCCGCCTCTTCCAGCTCGGCTGAACGCCGCTCTGTGTCGAGGAAGAAGGAGTTGCCGCCGTCGATGATGAGGTCGCCTGGCTCCAACAGTGGCTTGAGCTGCGAGATCACGGCGTCGACCGCGCGTCCGGCTTTCACCATGATCATGATCTTGCGCGGGCGTTTGAGCGTGGCTACCAGCTCTTCCGGTGAGTACGTGGCCGTGATATTCTTGCCAGCGGCCGGTCCTTCCACGAACTTCGTGGTTTTCGAGCCGGTACGGTTGTAGACAGAAACATGGAAACCGTTACGTTCCATGTTGAGAACCAGGTTCTGGCCCATCACCGCCAATCCGATGAGGCCGATGTCGTTTTTTTTCATGAATGATACTCCGTGATTTTGTGATTCAAGTATTTGTGGTCGCACCCGATTTCTCGTTTTGCGGGTTGCCGGGATTCCTGATCAATTGATTATACAATTCAACCTGCCGTTGCAGGGCCTGTTGGTAGACTGTATGATGCTGTGATCGCGGCAAAACTTTCTCGCCCACAAAAGCGGGTGCCTGCGCCAGATCATCATACACCCCCAGCGCTTCCAGCGCCAGCAGCGCTGCCCCGCGCGCGGTGCTCTCAGTTGCCAGCGAGACATGAATGGGTCGGCCCAGCACGTCGGCCATGATCTGCCGCCATACGCGTGAGCCCAGCAGGGCACCGCCACTGGCGACGATCTCCGGATCAGCCGGCAGCAGGGAACGGATCTGCTGATACACGAGGGCGATGCGATAGGCCACGGCTTCCATGCCGGCCTGCACGATGTCCAGGGGGGTGCTGGACAGGGTGAGTCCGTGGATGGTGGCGCGGGCGTCGCCTGCCCAGCCAGGACTGCGCTCTCCGGCCAGGAATGGCAGGATGGTGAGGCCGTGGGCGTCGGGAGCCCGTTCGGCCAGAGCTTGATCAAACCCGCTTAAGCGGGTTTCCGAAACTTGCTTAAGCAAGTTTTCTTCCACCCGCAATACCTTCATCATCCAGGCATACACCATGCCCCCTTCCGTTAAGGCGCCGCCGGGCAGCGCCCGTCGTGCATCCACGCGGTAGCACCACAGGCCCGCGGGCAGGTGGGGGATGTCCGTCTCGATCACGGCGCGCATGGCGCTGGATGTACCCACCGTGAGGGCGACGCGTTCAGCGCTGACGCAGCCACTGCCGATGTTGGCTGCGGCGCCGTCGCCCACGGCCGGAAACCAGGGTATATCGGCCAGGGCAGGCCAGCGCCGTGCATAGGCCGGGCGCAGGCCGCTGTGGGCGTCAGCGACGTCGCAGAGGGGAGAAAGCCGGGCGGATGAGATGGGTAGGCCGGCCAGCAGCGCCTCGTCCCACACCAGACGCCGCCAGTCCAGCAGGCCGGTCCAGGCCGCCACCGAATAGCTGACAGCGCATTCGTCGAACAGTCTTAGCTGCAAATACTCGTCGATGGAGACCCAGCGCTGCACGCGGGCGGCCACGTCCGGCTGCGTGCGATAGAACCAGCGTAACCTGGCAGGCAGATAGCTGGGGTGAAACCGGCAGCCCGTGCGATTGTGTACCTCTGTCTCATCGAAATCGGCCTGCAGGCCCGGCACCTCGGCCGCGGCCCGCGTGTCCGCATAGGTGGTGAGAGGCGTGATAGCCCGGCCCTCAGCGTCGATGCCCAGGATGTTGTTGACAAAGGTGTCGACGGCCACCCCCGCGATTTGTCGAGAACGGGCGCCGGCCTTTTCCAGGATTTCGTCCAGGCATTCGGCCACGAGCGCCAGCAGGTGATCGGGATCGGCTTCAGAGGCGCCCTGGCGGTTGCTGCGCAGGCTGTGCGTTCGCCGGCCCACCATGCCTTCCAGCAGGCGGCCCTGGCGGTCGAACAGTTGCGCCCGCAGCGATGAGCTGCCGATGTCGAGCGCCAGGATCCATGGCGCTTCTGCCCGGTCGGGGGTGATGGTCGCCGGATTCATGATTTCAGGCGGTAGAGCATCTCACCGGCATGGGGCACCAACAGGATGCCTTCATCCTCGCGATTGGCCCACGCCGCCGGATCGATGGTGGCCGGGTCGCGATAGCCGAGATTGACTCGGCGGCAGCGCTCCTCGGGGATGCTCGTGGCCAGGGTGACCTGGATGCGCGGGCGTTCGATGCCGTTCTCGTAGGTGCCCATCCCCCGCAGGTGCGTGGAATGTGCCAGCACGCCCCAGGGGTAGTCTTTGAAGCGATCCCATTGTTTGAGGAAATAATCCCGCACGTGATAGCCCACCTCATCCAATATTTGACCGTGGCTGTAGGATATCTCCGTGATGTGCGGGGCATAGATGATGACCTCGCCGCCATCCGCGATCACCGGTTCTAGCTTGTACATGCCCTTGGCTGCGGTCCAGACATCATCGTACAGGTGCGGCATGACCGAGAGAACCTGATTATAGGGATGATCGACCCACAGGATATTAAGGCGAGAAGAGAGCTCCACGGCCACGGGCCAGGTTTCGTCGATCTCACCGACATAAAAACCATGCAGATCATCGCCCTGCACGACCATTGCAGCCAGCAGCTTGGGGCGGTCGATCATGGCCGCGGCCCGGTTGATGATGGCGCGCACAGGCGTATCAGCGGTGCCGATGATCTTGTAGGAGGTGATGACGGCGCCCAGCCAGTGCGAGACATTGATCAGCTCAGGGCCTGAGATGCCGGGAAAAAAGTACTTGGTGCCGCCGGAAAATCCTGCCACCTCGTGGGGAAACACCGGCCCACAGACGATCAGGTGATCGTATTCGTGCACCAGGCGATTGACCTTGACCGGCACTTCCATGGCGAAGCGGCCTTCTGTCAATTCCTCCAGCTCCGACGCAGGGATGACGCCTAGGGTGATGAATGTATCCTCATCCATCCATTCGTGATTGTAAACCTGCACCCCCGCATACTCTTCGGCCATCTGCTGTGCTGTCACCCCCAGCAGCTTGTGGATGGCCCCATCGGACATAGGCTGATGCGTGCCCAGGGCGATGAGGTAGTCCAGCGTCGCCACTTCGGGGGCCAGGATCTCCTGGAACAGGCGAAACATGAGGGGGACGGGACCGCTGCGCGTGCCATCGGGGATGATGACCAGCACCCGCTTGCCATCCAGATTGGCCTGCGCCAGACCATCAGTCATGATGCGGCGAACTTCCTGCTCGCTCAGGCTGCGTTGTAAGAAACCTTGTCCGTGGACCATGATGTTGCTCCGAAATGAGTGGGGCTAGACGCCGCTGAAGGCGGAGAATCCGCCGTCGATCGGCACGACAATGCCGGTGACAAAGGCGGAAGCGGGCGAGAGCAGCCAGATTGTCGCCCCCAGGAGGCCGGCGGGAGTGCCAAAGCGACTCATGGGCGTGTGATCGATGATGGTCTGGCCGCGGGGGGTCAATTCGCCGCTGGCCTCGTCGATCAGCAGAAAACGGTTCTGCTGGGTGAGGAAGAAGCCGGGGGCGAGGGCGTTGACGCGCACATTGGGCGTGTATTCCTGGGCGATGTGTACGGCCAGCCATTGCGTGAAATTGCTGACCGCAGCTTTGGCCGCGGAATAGGCAGGGATACGGGTGAGGGGGCGGAACGCATTCATGGAGGAGATGTTGAGGATCACGCCTTCGCCTTGTTCTGCCATGGCCTTGCCAAAAACCTGGCTGGGCAGCAGGGTGCCGATGAAATTGAGATTGAACACCCATTGGAAGGCGTCTTGCGGCAGGTCGAAGAAGGAGAGGTCGGGGGAGGTGGTGGCTTGTTTTTTATTGCCCCCGGCGCCATTGATCAGCACATCCACGCGGCCGTAGTGAGCGAGTGTGGCGTCCAGTGCCGCCTGCACGCTGGCCCTGTCCAGCACATCGGTCTTGATGGCGATGGCTTCGCCGCCATTGGCGATGATCTCATCGACCACTTTCTGGGCGGCTTCGGGGAAAATGTCGAGGATGGCGATGCGGGCGCCGGCTTGGGCCAGACCGCGGCACATCTCCCCGACCAGCACACCGCCACCGCCGGTCGCAGCGACGACTTTACCGGAAATATCGAATAAGTTTTGCATAAGAACTCCTTTGGCTCTGTTTACTGAGCCGGATCGGCCGGGGGACCGGCTGTGACGACGACCGGCGCCACATGATCACCGGTTTCTGCGTTTATTTTGCGATGGGTGCCGTCGCAATAGGGGAATTTGCCCGATTGCCAGCAGCGACAGAAAGCAACGGTTTCGCCCTGGGGGACGGTTTCACGATGACGTTCGGGATGATTGTGGATGTTGATCATGAGCTTGCCTCCAAAGAGTGGAAGGGAGTAGGGAGCAGGAAGTAGGGAGACGGGAGACGGGAGACGGGAGACGGAAGCAGGCCCGGTTTACAGGTTTACTGATCTACCGGTTTACCTGTCACCTTGCCTGCTTGTATGCCATGAGCCGGTTTCGCGTGAAGTTATCCTGGTTTCAGCCTGGTCGGTTTAGGAGCTACAGGGAATGATGGAAAAGGATATTACGTGGCGGGGGAGGGAGTGCTGGCGCGAATGACCAGCTCGGGGGGAATGGTGATAAGGGCTGGCGATGACGAATCGCCGTTGATGTGTTGCCAGAGAAGTTTCATGGCCTGCACCCCCAGCTCATAGCGGGGCACCCGGCATGTGGTCAGGGGCGGGGTGACCAGCGCCGCCAGGGCGATGTCATCGAAGCCGGTGACGGCCACGTCGTCGGGCAGGCGACGACCCAGGGCTGCTGCGGCCTGCAACGCGCCCACGGCCACCAGATCGTTGTAACAGAGCAGGGCGTCGATCTCCGGATATTCGCTGAGCAGCGCCCGCGCAGCTTCCTGTCCCCCGGCGACTGACGGTGCACACGAACGCACCCGGGCCGGACGGGGGGGCAGGTCTGCCGCAGCCAATGCCTTGCTGTATCCGCTTTCCCGCCAGACGCGGCTTTGCGAGGCGCTGGGCCCGGCCAGAAAGGCGAGATTGCGGCGTCCTGCCTGGACTATGTGCTCCACAAGTAGCCGAGCACCCAGCTCATAATCCACCAACACGGCGCTGACATCCGGCTGAGGAAGCCGGCGGTTGATGAGGACGGTGGCCGGGTGGTTGCGCAAGGCCAGATCAAGGTCTTTATCATCCAGCCGCGAGCTGCACAGGATCAGCCCCTCCACCTGTTTTTCTTCCAGCGAGTGCAGAACCGACAACTCCCGTTCCGGATCCTCCTCGGTATTGCACAAAAACACGTTGTAGTTTGCGGCATAGGCCACATGCTCCACGCCCAGCACGATGTCGGAAAAGAAGGGGTTGGAGACGTCGGGCACGACCACGCCCAGGGTGCGCGTGCGCTGCGTTGCCAGGCTGCGGGCGATGCCGCTGGGGCGGTAGCCCAGGTCGTCGATGGCAGCCTGGACGCGCTGACGCGTGCCCTCGCTGACCGCGTTGGCGCCGTTGATGACGCGGGAGACGGTCATGTGGGAGACGCCGGCATGGGCGGCGACGTCGGCAATGGTGACACGTTTGGGCATGGGGGGGGAGACGGGAGCAGGAAGGAGGGAGTAGGGAGACGGGAGCAGGGAGTAGGGAGTAGGGGGAGGGTATGCTCCTGTTTTTGTTTGTAGATGTTAGCGCTAACATCCCCCATTGTAGCCGCGTTTCAATGCCAGGTCAAATTGGATTATTACGGGGGTGCGTTTCAGGAATTTGCAGTGGATGGTTGCAGCCTGGGTTTCGGCACATCATGGATGCGCCGGGCGCCTGTTTTGCGTGCGCTCTCCGCATGAAGGACGCTGAGAGGCGCCGGGGTAGGCGATGAATGAATTCATCGTCTGCAACACAAAGCTGCGCTAAATCGCACTGTTTGGTTGACGGCCATGTGACATAACCGGTTTCAACCGGGTTTTCTGTGCCAGACGCCGAATTCATTCGGTGGCTCTCTTGACGCGCGCATAGGTTTGCCGCAGATGATCGACACGAAAAGCATAGTGCTGACTTTCCACGCTGACCCCCATCCACACATTCTCCGGCCAGTCGAGGGACGCGTCGAGTTCGAGCGCCGCCACTTCTTCTTTGCTAGGCTCGACCATCTCAAAAGGGAGGGCACTCTTTAATGCGAAGAAACTCTCAAGGTTTTTGGACTTCCGATCTTGCGCTGGTAGGGCGGCCGCACCACAAACTCCTCGGCGTATTCGTGGAAATCTTCGATGTTGATGTTATCTGACAGGATGTCGTACGCGGTTTTGGGGTCGCATTTGGGCATGGTCAGGGTAATCCAGTTCCATCCGGTCTGGGTTGTAGCGGTCCCAATGCCAGCGCCGAGGGTTCTGCGCGATGTAGCGGCGAATGGCGTGCAGGGCCCGGTCATTGCGGATGATGCGTTCGTAGTAGTTGCGTTGCCAGACAACCCCCCCGGGCGATTGCCGTGCGATGTTGATCCGTTTGGTGACTGCGGATTTGAATCCACGTATAATGGCGCCCAGAGATCTCGGAGCCACATTGGTCGCGGCGTCCGATGTCATGCCATGGTCGTCATGGTTGCAGGGGCGCAGCGCCGCTGCGCCCCTGCCCAATGTAACCACATCGGTTGTCCCCACGGCATCACCCACGATCCAGATGATGCCGTGCACATGGTTGGGCATGACCACGAATTCATCGTCATACAGACGGACGTACGGTCGCACAATCGCCGTCTTAAACCATTCCTCCCGCACGATTGCGCCATACGGGGAGAGTTCCAGCAACCCGTCCACCACGTGACCGAACAGGTGCGCCCGCTCCCGGGTACAGATGGTGATAAAATAGGCCCCAGGTTGTGTGTAATCGTATCCTTTCAGGCGGATGGAGCGCCGGTTGTGATGGCGGGCCATGAGATTCTCCTTCGTTGCATGGTAGAATCAATCATGCGTTTGTCGGGTGATCAGGGGGCAGTGTCACGTCATTGCCAGGGGGGACCGGACCGGTCGCCCTTACCAGGTACATTCCTTAAATCAACGCAATCTCCTCTCCCTCTCTGTCGGATCGTGCGGAATTGATCATATCGGTGCGAAGATGTATAGCCTCAGTGGATGGGAGACCATGGTCGTCATGATGTTCAGGCAGGGCTGAGCAGACTGTGAGCAGGCATCTCATCCCAGGTTCGGCCGTCCAGCAGCCGGCCATTGCGTTTTTTGTGCACGCCGCCCCACTGCTTAAAGAAGAAAGGCACGCGTTGCGCCTGACATTGCCTGCGAATATCCTGTACCCAATCCTCGTCCATGGGGCGGGCTTTCGGACCTGACTCACCGCCAACGATAACCCAGTGGATGCCACTCAAGTCGAGGGTGAGCGGGCCGAGCAGCGGTTCGAGGGAGAGGAATTTGACGCGGGCATGCGTTTGTCGCAGATGTTCAACACGGAAAGCGTAGTCCTGATTTTCCACGCTAACCCCCATCCACACATTTTCGGGCCAATCGATCGCCGGGTCGAGTTCGAGCAGCCGCTGCGAGCGCTTGGTCAGCACCTGAAAGGTGTGCCACTGAGCCTGACGCATAACGGCAAACACCTGCTGGATGAACGATTCCGGCACATCCTCATGAAACAGATCGCTCATGGAGTTGACGAAGATCATCTGGGTTTTTTCCCGGTGAATTTTGTGGGA
The DNA here is from genome assembly GCA_024276255.1 of Chloroflexota bacterium. Classification (GTDB taxonomy): domain Bacteria; phylum Chloroflexota; class Anaerolineae; order J102; family J102; genus JAADGC01. Next base: position 7,833 of record JAJRXO010000489.1, read on the forward strand.
TGAGTGCGTCGGGGACGGACCGGCATAGAGGTTCAAACCGCATCACTCCCTGCTGCGCAACTCCTGCAACAATTCTCCAGGGAGAAGTATCTTCAAGCCAAGATGCTGCTCTATCTCCTCACGAACCTCTATCATATGTCTTCGGTCAAGGCTTACAAGGCAATATACTTGTGCTTTCCTGGCTGTGGCAAGATGGGGTGCATCTTTGAGCGCCGTATATGGCGCGACTTCAAGCACTTCTTCTTTGCTAGGCTCGACCATCTCAAAAGGGAGGGCACTCTTTAATGCGAAGAAACTCTCAAGGACCTGTGGGCGTTTGTTTCTGAGA
>JAJRXO010000490.1 GCA_024276255.1 Chloroflexota bacterium
AAACGGCCCGATAAAGTGGTAGGCATGCATTTCTTCAACCCTGTGCCGGTGATGAAACTGCTGGAGCTGGTACGCGGCATCCTCACCAGCGACGAGACCATGGCCACAGTCAGCGAGCTCGGCGCCAGCCTGGGCAAGACTACCGTGGTAGCCAAAGACAGCCCCGGCTTCATCGTCAACCGCCTGCTCATCCCCTTCCTCATCGACGCCATCCGCGTGTACGAGGCCGGCCTTGCCAGCAAAGAAGACATCGATAATGGCATCAAGCTGGGGCTTGCGCATCCCATGGGACCGCTCACCCTGTGTGATCTGGTGGGGCTGGACACGGCCCTGGCCGTGGCGGACGTGCTGTATGAAGAATACGGCGAACCCCGTTTCAAGGCCCCGCCCCTGCTACGGCAAATGGTGGCTGCCGGCCTGTTGGGCCGCAAGTCGGGCCGCGGCTTCTATCAGTACAGCAAATAGCCATGCCCCTCCACCCTCGCCTGGTTCACTTTCCGATCGCTTTGCTGGTGCTGGGCACCATCGCTGCCCTGTGGTATGCCTGGCGCCAGCCTCCCTGGCTGAAAGACTGGGGCCGACTGAGCCTGTTTACCGGCTGGGTGCTCACCATCCCCGCCCTGATCACGGGGTTGATCGACAAGTCCAAACTGACAGCCGATTCACCGGCCGCCCAGCTGGCGGATCGGCACACCACCGCCATCTTTGCTATGTGGATCCTGTATGGGCTGGCGCTTTACTGGCAGATGCGCTGGGGCCGCGAGATGAATGATCGCCAGCGCTGGCAGTGGACGGCCCTGCTTCTGGCGGCCACCGCTGTCCTGCTCCTGGCCGGCCATTGGGGCGGCCAGCTCGTGTACGAGCTCGGTGTGGGCGTGCAATAATCCGCGCCCCGAAACGCACATTCTCACCCCAGCAGTGAAGACACGGGCGCCAAAAGGATAAAAGTGAGAGTCCGGCAGTGCCCGCACTTCCGGGCTTTTGCGTTGTAAAAGACGTTCAGACGGATGTCAGCTGAGTTCTTCGGCCGGCACTTCGTCCAAGATCACCACAATCTCATCCCCCTCTTTCAGTTCCAGATGCTGCCGCAGGCGGGCATTGATGAGAATAAAGTGCGCGCCATCCCCCGTGGGAAAAGCCGATCCTTCATAATCTCCGCCGTTAATCGTGCCTCGCACCCGAATTCGGGACATTGTATGAAGCTCACCGCTGACAAAGCGAGGAAACTCAATACAGTAATAGTTGCCGCGACGTTTGAGAGGACCAATGAAGTGTATAGCCGCCATGGGACGAGACTCCTTAGAAAAGCGAGCAAAGAGGGCAACGATTGTCTGCAATATGATTGTAACGTGTAAGTCGGCAACTTGCCAAAAATCGCAGGCCATTATTTACATGTCATAACGAATACGCCGACGCTGTGAGAGATTTTCCACAGATGACCTCCGGTTTTGACAGATTATCCCCCGCCCAAGTATAATGCCATACACTCACCGCCAAGGGATATGGCCCATTCGTCTAGAGGACCAGGACGCAGCCCTCTCAAGGCTGAGACACGGGTTCGAACCCCGTATGGGCCACCTCACCTTCCTTAGCAGGTGAGTTCTTTTCTGCAAACAAAAAGGCCACCCATAATGGGTGGCCCTGATTATTGAGGGGAAGGTTACTCAGGCAGCATGCTGGCCCATTTGGGGGCGAAATTTGTAGCCGTACTGAATCAGGCCTTCTTCGCCATCCACGCTCAATTTGCGGGTTACCATCTCCACCGGCATGCCGATCTACACCTGCTGCGGATCCACATCGGTGAGCTGGGCGGTCAGCATGGGGCCCTCTTCCAACCTGACGAGCGCCAGGCTGTAAGGAGTCTGTTCCTGAAAGCCGGCCGGGGCTTCATAAACGGTGGTAAAACTATACACCTCGCC
>JAJRXO010000491.1 GCA_024276255.1 Chloroflexota bacterium
AGCCGGGGTGATGATTTCTTCGAGGAAACGATTCGCATGGGGCGTTTTTTGGATCTGATCAACGGTGCCCGTCTACGAGCGGAGTTCGAGCGTCAGGTGGTAGCAAACACGCCGCAGCAAATCGAAGCTGAGGTCAGTGATATCATCGACTGGATGATCGACCGCAACTTCCGGCAATGGCAGGATATCACCCGTTATCTGGGTCAGCGCACAAGCGAGCACCGCCACAAAATCGTGGGCGAGATCGGCGGTCAGTTTGATATCAACCGCCAGCGGCTGCTGCAATCGGTGGGCCGGGCGGCGCGGGAGGTGGTTGCCAGTTACGACAAAACCGCCGAAGCGCGGCAGCTCAGCGAATCGGTGCAGAACTCACTGGCTGCCATGGGCGCAGTGGAAGTGGGCGCCATCGGCATCGGGGCCGTGCTGCTACACGTGTTTACGCGGGCGTTGGACCCGCTGGGCGTGATCGCGGCCGGCGGCATTGCCTTTGCCGGTCTCTTCATCCTGCCCGCTCGCCGGCGGACGGCCAAACGCAACCTCGACGCCCGCATCGATGAGTTGCGTACGCGCCTGGAGCAGACCATCAACGATCAGTTCGAGCGCGAGCTGGCGCAGGCCGTGCAGGAGATACGCGAGGCCATCGCGCCCTACACGCGTTTCATCCGCGTCGAATACGACAAGCTACAACAATTGCACGCCGAGCTGAAGACAGCAGAAACGACCATTAGCCAGCTGAGGATGGAGGTGGAGGCGCTGGAGTAGGGGAAAATCTACTGTGATACTGCTTTCGATGGCTCACATCTTTGCTCAATCTTGACACCATCGCCCAAATGTGCTAGCATCCTATGTCAAGCAATATATCCACCATAAAAGCAATGATGGAGACGAGTAGGCGGACGTCCTGCGGGCCCAGCGAGTTCGGGTTGGTGTGAGCCGAATGCCCTGACCCCGCCGAAAATCCCTCCGGAGCTGCCTGCTGAACCGTGGGCCCTCTCGCTCACCTACTAAGCCCGGCCGGATTCGTGGTCCGTTAACCGCCACGGGGAAATGTTGGTTTCCCACAGAGTGCGGCGTTTCACGCGCCGAACCAGGGTGGCACCGCGGAAGTTACGCTTTCGTCCCTGCAAGGACGAAGGCGTTTTTTATTTTGCTGCTCCCTTACCAGACCATGATGAGATCATGGGAAAAAGCGATAGATTTCTTTTCGATGCAGGATACGGACAAAAATCACAGTATCCCCTAACACCTCAATACCGATACGATAATTCCCGACACGTATGCGATAGAAATGGTCATAGCCTTTTAGCTTGACGAGCTGCTTCATCTCGCTCACATCCTGGGCGTGTTTTACCTCGGTTATTGCCTGAGAAACACGCGCATACAGTTTTCTGTCTTTTATTGCCCGTAGATCTTTGGCAAAACTCTTCTCGAACAGGACATTCATCTCTAGCTTTCCAAAATATTGTATATTTCCTCTTCCTCGACGAAATCATCCTGTCTGCCTTCCCGAATCGCTCGAGCCAGGCCTACTTCCTCCATTGCCTGAATGACAATGCGCGAAAATACTTCAGGCTCTTCCTCCATCAATTCCACAAGCGCGGCCTTGAGTAAATCCTTTGTCTTTTTTTCATCAATGGTTGACACGATTTGCATTGGTTAGTTTCCTCCACAACTGAACTACAAAGATCTTTACCTATTCTACCATCGAGAACACAATCATGTCTACAGCAATGCTATACCAAACCGATTCCTATCTCCGTGAATTCGATGCCACGGTCACGGCCGTGGACGCCCAGCAACGCCGCGTGGCCCTGAACCGCACTGCCTTCTACCCTGGCGGTGGGGGTCAGCCCTACGATCGGGGTCAGCTCGCCGCCTGGCCCGTGACGAAGGTCAAGAATGAAGGCGGCACCATCTGGCACTGGCTGGCTGGCGAGGGGCTGCCGGAAGTCGGCGACGTGCTGCACGGCGAACTCGACTGGCAGCGACGCTATGCCCTCATGCGTATGCACACCGCCCTGCACATCCTCTGCGGTGTGGTCTGGCGCGATTACGGCGCCCAGGTGACCGGGGGCAACATGGAGCCGGGCAAAGGCCGCATGGATTTCGAATTCGCCAGCCTGCACAAAGACCTGGTAAGCGAGATCGAAGCCAAATGCAACATCGAGGTGGCGGCGGCTCGCCCCGTGCACGTGAAAATCCTGCCCCGCGCTGAAGCCTTCCAGATCCCCGACCTCATCCGCACCAAGATCAACCTCCTGCCCCCGGCCATCACCGAAGTTCGCATCGTCGAGCTACAGGGCCTGGACCTGCAGGCAGATGGCGGCACCCACGTGGCCAACACGTCTGAGGTCGGTGAGATCAAGATCGTCAACTACAAATCCAAGGGCGCCATCAACAAACGCATTTATATCGAACTGGAGTAACGCCATCTCTTCAATCCCGAGAACAACGGATACATAGTCTTTGACTACTCTCTATTCATTCTGCAAAAATCGTACGATCTCTAGCATCACCATCTTCAAATCCATAGCTGGAGAGGAATGTACTTCCCCACCTTCATGGCGATGATGAGGAAAGCTACTAATGAGTCGGTGATGGGCGGCATTGTCCCATCTCACCAATATCTCGCCTTGCCTGTTCTGAAAATAGAACGCTGATGCCGCTGATTACCAGGATAACGCTGATCAGAAAGATAATAATCTGCGCAAATCTGCGTGTATCTGCGTCATCTGCGTCCTCATTATCATTGGTATCGGCGCCAGCCAGCTCGCAGTAGGACTGTTTTGCAAATGATATCGATACTTGAAGCGCCTTAATTCAGGTTCTGTTTGCACGAATTCGGCGACATAGAGTTGGAGATCACCTCTAATTTTCAGAACGCCTTTGATATAACATTCATTCTCACTGATTTCATCAAAACTGAGCTGCACCCCCTGGACATGAACTGCCTCGGCAATACTGGCTTGCCAGAGTCTGAAGTATTCCCGGGTATTCACACAGCAACTTCACTGAGGATCTTATATCGCCTATCCCAAACATCGAAGGCACGCTTGGCAGCAAACCAATCAAAAAATGCTTCATCATCACCAAGCGATCCTGACTCGAACTGAACCATAAACTCCTCTGAGTTGATCCCGTATTCTTCCTCAAATCTAGCGCATATCCCCGCATAGTAGTCTCGACGTAAACGCGCTTGTTCTGTCTCATTACCGATGGCGGACTTCAATACATCACTAATCTCCACATCCGAGAATTGCTGCGAATGAATTTGAATGGCAATACTCATATTGTAACCCTGCTGAGAAATGTTGATTAAACACCACTCATTATACACCAAACACCTCTCGATCGTCCAAGGATTGCCTTGGTGCGAGCGCTCCCCAGGATGTTGGCGGAGTCCTATACCTGGCCTCCATGTTTCGCTACCAGATACGTTTCGTCCCTGTCCCCCCTGAACGGGTCTAGTCCCTGACGGCCTCAATCATATGCGGGTGTCGAGCGTCCGGCGCATCCGTGATGCGCCGTTTTGCCGCTTAACCCACCGTATCACGGATGCGGCTCTCGCTGGCAACCCCCTTGTTACCTGCCCGTTATTACGACCCCAAACTCCCTTCAACCCCTAAAATTGAGGAGAACCTCGATGCCATTTCAACCTGTCCCCTCCAATGTCGACTTCATAAAACAAGAGCACGAAGTGCTGGAGTTCTGGAACCAAAGCAATGCCTTCCAGAAATTACGCCAGCTACGCAAAGGGCAACCCAAATGGTCCTTCATCGACGGCCCCATCACCGCCAATAACCCCATGGGCGTGCATCATGGCTGGGGCCGCAGCTATAAAGACCTCTACAACCGCTACTGGGCCATGCGCGGGCATGAACTGCGCTACCAGAATGGCTTCGATTGCCAAGGCCTGTGGGTAGAGGTCGAGGTCGAAAAAGAATTCGGCTTCAAATCCAAGAAGGACATCGAGGCCTATGGCCTGGAGCCTTTTGTGCGCCGTTGCAAGGCCCGTGTGCTGCGCTATTCCGCCATCCAGACCGAACAGTCCATCCGCCTGGGCTACTGGATGGACTGGAACGATACCGATCAATTACGCTGGCTGGCCGATAAACTCCTGGAGAATCCCACCGAGATCATCACCGTGGATGGCCCCGAGGGCCCCGTCACCGATACGGTGGAGGGAATTGTCGGTCGCCTGGGACTGCCTGAGCTGGGTGGCAGCTACTACACCTTCTCCAACGAAAACAACTACATGATCTGGGCCTTCCTCAAGAAGGTGTGGCAGAAAGGCTGGTTATATCAGGGCGCCGACGTGATGCCCTGGTGCCCGCGCTGCGCCACCGGCATCAGCCAGCATGAAATCGTCACCGATGGTTACAAAGAACTCACCCATCGCAGCGTCACGCTGCGCTTCCCCCTGCGCCAACGCCCTGGTGAATCACTGCTGATATGGACCACCACCCCCTGGACACTCACCAGCAACGTGGCCGCCGCCGTGGGACCTGATCTCGATTATGTCAAGGTGCGTAACGGCGAGCACGTCCTGTATCTCTCCAAAGGCACGCTGCACATGCTGCAGGGCGAGTACGAAGTACTGGCCGAGCTCAAGGGTCGGGATATGGAAGGCTGGACTTACGATGGCCCCTTCGATGACCTGCCAGCGGCCCAACAGCCTGGCGGCTACCATCCCCTGTCGCAGCTCAGGTTCGGGCACGAACGCACTGCCGCTGAAGTGCATCAGGTGATCCTGTGGGACGAGGTGGGCGAAACCGAGGGCACCGGCATTGTGCACATCGCCCCCGGCTGCGGCGCCGAGGACTACCGCCTGGGCAAGGACCACGATTTCCCCATCATCGCTCCTCTCGACGACGAGAGCCGCTTTAGCGGCGCCTTTGGCTGGCTGCATGGTCGCCATGTGGCCGAAGTCGCTTCCGACATCTTTGACGATCTACAACAAAAAGGCATTCTCTACCACGTCGCCCCCTACACCCACCGCTATCCCACCTGCTGGCGTTGCGGCACCGAGCTGGTGTTCCGCCTGGTTGACGAATGGTTCATCAGCATGGGCGAGCTCTACGACAAGCCCCGCGAAGAGGTCACGCCGGAAGAAAAAGCCCGCAGTCTGCGTTACCAGATCATGGATGTGGTGGATCAGATCCGCTGGATCCCCGAATTTGGCCATGCCCGCGAGCTGGACTGGTTGCGCAACATGCACGACTGGATGATCTCCAAGAAGCGCTACTGGGGCCTGGCCCTGCCCTTCTGGCTATGCGAGGACTGCGGCCATTATCATGTGGTCGGAGACGAGAACGAATTGCGCGAGCGAGCCATGGCCGGTTGGGATGAGTTCGCCGGTCACACACCGCATCGCCCCTGGGTGGACAGGGTCAAGCTGCGATGTGAGCACTGCGGCGGCACCATGCACCGCATCCCCGATGTGGGTAATCCCTGGCTCGACGCCGGCATCGTGCCCTTCAGCACCCTGCGCTATCGCAGCGACCGGGACTACTGGCGCAAGTGGTATCCGGCCGACTGGATCAGCGAATCGTTCCCTGGCCAGTTCCGCAACTGGTTCTACAGCCTGCTGGCCATGGCCACGGTAATCGACAACTCGCCGCCGTTCCTGCAGAACTTTGGCTATGCCTCATTGCTGGCCGAAGATGGCCGGGAGATGCACAAAAGCTGGGGCAATGCCATCGAGTTCAACGAAGCCGCGGACAAGATGGGCGTGGATGTGATGCGCTGGCTGTATGCAGCGCACAAGCCCGAGAATAACCTGCTCTTTGGTTATGGCCGGGCCGACGAAGTGCGCCGCCGCGTGTTGCTGCCCCTGTGGAATGTGTACAACTTCCTCGTCACCTACGCCAACCTCGATCACTGGAGCCCGACCGCTGACGACTTCGACCCCGCCCACCCCGAAGGCCCCACACCTCGCGTCGACAATCCCCTCGATCAATGGATCCTCTCCCGCCTGAACGACGTGGTCGAGCGCGTCACCGGCCATCTGGAAAACAGTGACGCCTTTGCCGCCACCCTGGCCCTGGAAGCGCTGCTGGAAGACCTCACAAACTGGTACGTACGTCGCAGTCGCCGTCGCTTCTGGAAGAGCGAGCCCGACGCGGACAAAGACCGCGCCTATGCCACGCTCTATCACGTGCTGGTCAAGCTCCTGCGCACACTGGCGCCCATCATGCCCTTCATTACCGAGGTGATGTACCAGAACCTGGTGCGATCGGTGCAGCCCGCAGCCCGCGAAAGCGTGCACCACACCGACTGGCCCCAGGCCGATAGCCAGGTGATCAACCGCCAGCTCCAGGAGCAAATGGCCCTGGCCCGCACAATCTCCAGCCTGGGCCTCAGCGCCCGCAGCAATGCCAATCTGCGTGTGCGCCAACCCCTGGCCAAGATCCTGGTGCATGTGCAGGCCGGCCGCCAGCAATTGGGCGCCGAATTCCTGGAAATCGTCGCCGACGAACTCAACGTGAAAGCGGTCGAATTCGTGGATGATCCCGGAAAGCTGGTCAGCTATCGACTGCTGCCCAACAACCGGTTGCTGGGCCCCAGGCTGGGCAAGGACTTCCCCCGGGTGCGGTCGGCATTGGCTGCCTTGCCCGCAGACGAAGTTGCTGCTAAAGTACAGGCTGGCGAAAGCATCACCCTGACCATTCAGGGCCGGACCGTCGAGCTGACGCCCGAGGAGATCCTGGTGCAGACTGAACCGGCAGCCGGCCTGGCGGTAGCCGCCGATAAAGTGGTCACCGTGGGCATCGACGCCGTGCTCACGCCCGCCCTGATCGCCGAAGGCAATGCCCGCGAACTCGTCCGTCGCATTCAGAGCATGCGCAAAAACGCCGGGTTCGACATCGCCGATCACATTCACACCTGGGTGGACACCGACAACGCCGATTGGCAGCAAACCCTGACCACCTGGGCCCACTACATCCAGAGCGAAACGCTCAGCGATAGCCTGAACCTGGCGCCTCCCCCACCCGATGCCTTTACAGAGCAGCACAAAATGGCAGATGTGACGCTCACCATCGGCATCCGACGACCATCCTGACCCGGCCGGGCCGGGATCAACCCTATGGAACAGAGGTACATTTTGCCTCTGTTCCACCATTCCCCTCAAGTGATATGATTTATGACAACTGAAAACCAACTCCCACCCCGGAAAGCAGCCCTGTTTATCGACTTCGATAACATCTATCTGGGCCTGCGGCAACTCGATGAGTACGCGGCCGAGGTCTTTGCCAGCAAGCCGGCGCTCTGGCTGAAATGGCTGGAAAACGGCATGCCTGGCCTGGAAAGCAACAACGGCCACGGCCCCCAGCCCCGACGCGACATCCTCGTCCGCCGCTGCTACCTGAACCCCCGCGACTTTCATCGCTATCGTCCCTACTTCACCCGATCGGCATTCTCAGTGGTGGATTGCCCCTCGCTCACCTCACAGGGGAAGAACAGCGCTGATATCTACATGGTTATGGATATCATCGACACCCTGGAACACAAGACGCATTTTGACGAATTCATCATCTTCTCCGGCGACGCCGACTTCACGCCCGTGCTGTTGCGTTTGCGGGCCCATGGCCGCAAAGCCACCATCCTGGCAGCAGGACCGGCTTCCCCCGCCTACATTGCGGCCAGCGATCTGGTGATCAGCGAGGATGTCTTTATCGAACACGCGCTGGCCGCCAAGGAACCCAAGCTGGATCGCGATCGTCAGCATCCGGTGAGCGTCAGCGCCACGCCCGAATTGTTGGACGCCATGGCCAACAAGCTCTACGCCGAGGCCAGCGCCAACGGCGAGATCCTGGCCACCCAGCTGCCCCGCATCCTGCGCGAGTTCCCTGAATTCCGCCGTGATAGCAACTGGCTGGGCTTCTTCTCCTTGCGGGCCCTCACCACCAGCCTCACGCGGCGTCGCCCCGACCTGCAAATCGCCGAAGGCGATCCCTGGCGGGTGGTGGTATCGGTGCCCAAACGGGCGCGTGGCCGCAGCAAGGTCAGCGATCGCAGCACGCCCGGCAAAGAAAACGGCATGCGTCGCCGCATTCTGGAACGGGTGCGACAACTGGTTGCCGAAGCCGACGAGCCCATCCTCATGGCCAAGGCCGCACACGACGTGATCAACACCGTCGGCCAGCAGGTGCTGGAATCGCACTGGCTCGGTGCAGGAACCTTCAAAAACCTGCTGCAAAGTTATGACAACCTGCCCTTCGAAATCGCCACCACGCCTTCCCCGGGCTTCCTCTATGATCCCCAGCGCCATGAGCTCCCGCGCGGCGA
>JAJRXO010000492.1 GCA_024276255.1 Chloroflexota bacterium
TTAGCTTGCCCAAACCACCTACTTTCTTCTCTTGGTAAGGTACGTCAATGAATCAACGTGTAAACGTTTTTCAGTCCTTATCTCTTCTTATGTATACTTATTTCTCACTCAACATGTAAACATATTTCAGGACTTGACACTTGACACTTACTCCCTACTCCCTACTCCCTACTCCCTACTCCCGTCTCCCTCCAACAGCGCCTTAAACGCCCGACCCTTCCCCCACCGCAACATCCACCCCCAACTCCATCATCACATCCGTAGATTAGTGCGCCGTGGGCAGGATAAAGGTAAACGTGCTGCCCTTGCCCGGGCCCTCGCTTTCGGCCCAGATGCGACCTCCATGGGCTTCCACAATATGTTTGCTGATGGTAAGCCCGATGCCGCTGCCGCCGCTTGCCCGGCTTCGGGATTTATCTACGCGGTAAAAACGCTCGAACAGATGCGGCAGATCAGCCGCGGGGACGCCAATGCCCGTATCGCTGACGATGAAGCGCACGAAACGGCCATCACGGCGGGCCTCCACATGCACCTGACCCCCAGACGGCGTATATTGCAGGGCATTGCCCAGCAGGTTCAGTAACACCTGGGTGATGCGTGCCGCGTCGGCGTACACAGGCGGGAGATCAGAAGGAACCGTCATACGCAGCTGCACATCCTTATCTTCATATTGCAGGCGCAGGCGCTCGATTGCGCCGGCGACCAGGGATCGCGGGCTAAGCGGCTGTAAGACAAGGGAAAATTGTTCGGCCTGAGCGCGCGATAATTCTTCCAGATCCTGCACCAGGCGTTGCAGACGCATGATCTCTTTCTGCACACTGCGATAGGTGGCAGGATTGGCCGGTAGCACGCCATCTGCCAGGCCCTCGATGACAGCTCGCATATTGCTGAGCGGCGTGCGTAATTCATGCGCCACATCGCCAATGAGCGCCATGCGGCGTTGCTCGGTGCGCGCGAGTTCACCTGCCATTTGGTTAAACACCCGCGCCAGCTCTCCCAATTCATCATTGCCGGTTATGGGTACCTGCAGGTCGAAATTCCCCGCCGCCACCTCCTGACTGGCCTGCATCAGGCAACGTATGGGCACGATGATGCGATTGGCTGTAAACAGGCTGATGGCGATGGCAGCCGCCAGCGCCACCAGGCCGGCGATGACGGTTATTTCATTGATGGCCGCGGTGAAATTGGTGCGCAGATCCTCCGCCAGACCGGGATCGGTCATCATATGCGATTCCATTCGCTGGATGTGGCGCTCAATCGCCACCGGCATCTGCATCTGTACCGTGCCGGCGAGCACCACCACCCCGACCACGATCACAATGAGATAGGAGAGAAAGAGTTTGGCGCCCAGGCTGTTTCGGATTTGCCAGGGTGTTCTCATGCCTGCTCCCCTTCAAAACGGTAGCCCACCCCACGTACGGTGGCGATGGCTGTATGGGAGGAAGCCGTGGTCAACTTTTTACGCAAACGCCCGATGTGTACATCCACGATACGTTCATCGCCATAATAATCATATCCCCATACCTGTTCGATCAGCTGTTCGCGACTGAGCACCCGTCCCCGATGACGGGCCAGGGCCAGCAGAAGATCGAATTCGATGGGGGTGAGTTCGATCTCCTGATCGTCGCTCCACACGCGGCGGGCGTCCGGATCGATGCGCAGGTGGGGGAATACGAGCTGGGGCGTGGTGGCCGCGTTGCGCCCGCGACGCAGGATCGCTTCGACGCGCGCAACCAGCTCGCGGGGGCTGAAGGGTTTGGTGAGATAATCATCCGCTCCTAACTTTAACCCCACCACCTTATCCGTCTCATCGGCACGGGCAGTCAACATAAGCACCCACACATTCGATGCCTGCCGCAGTCGTCGCAGGACTTCCAGGCCGTCTATTTTGGGTAACATGATATCCAGGATCACCAGATCGGGCTGGAATGCCTGCGCGGCCTGCAATGCCTGTTCCCCATCGCCGGCGGTGTGCACGGTATATCCCTCGCGTTCCAGATAGGCCCGCACCGTGTCACGAATGGTCTGCTCGTCGTCCACAACAAGGATGGTTGCATTCATCATTGGCATGGCAGCATTATACACTAAACCAGAAGAGCGGTAAACCTGTAAACCCGGCCGGGTGCGTCCCAAAAAAGCGGCAGGTTTGGTTCCTCCAAGTGTGGGGCCTGGACCAGCTCCGTGTTATCGCGGCCCAACTCCGCCGGGGGATGATGTCCCCCGGCTCCGCAACTGCGCCCCATGAATGGGGCTTTACCCCTCGCCATCACGATCAAGCCGGGTTCACCCGGCGCCGTTTTATAGACCGACGACTTCATCGCCGGTCGTTCCTCATACTCCGGATGGCAACGCACTGGCCAA
>JAJRXO010000493.1 GCA_024276255.1 Chloroflexota bacterium
CTTGGCGGATGTTGTGCGGCTGGCAGCGCTGGTCTTTGGCGACGTCTTGCTGGCAGTTGTTGGTTTCTTCCCGGAAGCCGAGCGGCGACTGCGCTTGGGTGGCGGAGGCGGCGGCGGGGGCGGCGGTGGAAGATTATCGCCATCTTCCTTCACCTTGGGGATCACCAACGAAAGCAGTTTCTGCACGCTGACATCCTTCAGACCGGGGATCTGACGGCCACGCACGCCCCGGCCGCCGACCGTTACATCATCCAGACGCAGCACTTTCATGGGGCCGGTGCGACCGACGACAAACATCTCCTGTTCTTCATCCACCACGGCAAAGCTCTCCAACGCGCCGTGATTCTTGCTCAGGCGCATGGCCACCACACCGCTGCCGTAACGTTTCTGGCGAGGATATTTTTCGATGGGCGTGCGCACGCCGTAACCAGTGGTCGTGAGCAGCACCACCTGTTGGGCGGGCTTGCACAGAGCCGCGCCGACGATCTCATCTCCGGCGCTCAATTTCATGCCCAGCACCCCGCCGGCAGGCAGGCCCATCACCCGCACCTCGTTCTGGGCAAAACGGATACTCTGCCCCAGGCGGGTTACCAATAAAATATCATCGTCGCTGTCACATAACACCACTGCCACCAGAGCATCGCCCTCATCCACATTCATCACCAGGGGTGAATTGTGGGCAGCCGCCCATAATTCACGCACGGCAACACGTTTGCAACGTCCCTCGCGGGTAACCAGCAGCAGGCTGGAATCATCCTCCGCGTCGTTGGAGACGGCCGGCAGGGCCAGCATATCCACGATTTCATCATCAGATTGCAGATCGGTGATCTCGCTGAAATGTACACCCTCGTCGGCAGGCAGCTGGTGGATGCGCTGTTGCACGGCCTGACCGGCGGCGGTGAACAGGAATACCGAATCGCGAGCCGGTGCGGCGGCCAGGGCGATGGGGGCATCGGCCACGCGACGGGGCAGCGAACCCCGGCGTCGGCCCACCAGGCTCTGCTGGAAGAACCGTCCCTTTTTGGTGAGCATGACCAGAACTTCCTGATCGTCCAGCAATTCACCGGTGGTGAGCGCCATGCCCTGACGATCCACCACCTGCGTGCGCCGGCTGTCGCTGTATTGATCCCGTAAAGCCAACAATTCTTCCTTGATCACCGCCAGCATCTTGTTTGGATGCGCCAGCAAATCGGTCAGATAATTGATGCGTTCCAGCAATTGTTTGTGTTCCGATTTCAGCTTGTCGCGCTCCAGTCGCGACAGGCGTTTGAGCGGCATATCCAGGATCGCCTGCGCCTGCACTTCCGAAAGCTTGAACTTTTTCATCAGTCGGCTGCGGGCCGTATCGGTATCGGGGCTGCGGCGGATAGTGGCGATCACTTCGTCGAGATGGGCCAGGGCAATGAGCAGCCCTTCCAGAATATGGGCGCGCTCACGGGCGCGGGTGAGATCGTATTCCGAGCGTCGGCGCACGATCTCACGACGATGCTCGAGATACAGCAGCAACAAACGCTTCAGCGAGAGCAGGCGCGGCTGGCCATCCACCAGGGCCAGCATGTTCACACCGAAGGTCTGCTGCATGGGGGTGTATTTGTAAAGGGTCTCCAGGATATCCTTGGGCTCGACGTTGCGCGTGAGCTCGATCACGATGCGCATGCCCTGGCGATCGGACTCATCCCGCAGGTCGGTGATGCCCTCCACCCTGTTATCACGCGCCAGCTCGGCGATACGCTCGATCAGACGCGTCTTGTTGGTCTGGTAGGGTAGCTCGGTGATCACCAGGCGATTGCGATTGCGACTCATGGCCTCGACATGGACCTTGGCCTGCACGATCAACCGCCCGCGGCCGCTGGCATAGGCCTTGGAGATAATGTCTTCGTGGCCGTTTTTGTCCTGGCGATAGCGATAGACAATGCCGCCCGTGGGGAAATC
>JAJRXO010000494.1 GCA_024276255.1 Chloroflexota bacterium
TGAGCGCAGCCCTGTTGCCGGCCCTGCAACAGGAATTGCAGGAGCGGGCGCTGAGCAAGCTCAGCCAGCAAACCCGGCTTTCAATCAGTCAATTGGGTGATGACATCGTCATTCTGGGTGCCGCTGCCATCCTCTTACACAATGAACTCGGCCTGGCTGACTGAGATTTGCGGCCAGGGTGTAGACGACGAATAACGATTCCTTTTCATTTGTCATGCCGGATGAACTCAATGTTTTCATTTCTCGTCCCTCCGTCAATTCGCCCGCCCCTCGATCCTGATTTCCGTCCCCCCATTCTCAGCCACCGTGCCTTTCGCGAGGCTGTGATGGCGGAGGGGGGCGGCGTGCCCCTGGTGTTCGGGCTGGAGCGCACCGAAAACGATGTTTCGCGCTATGAGACCATCGTCTTCCCCCCTGATCACCCTCGCGCGGGCGAAAACCTCGTGTATGCCGAACGGTTGCTCAAATTCCTTTTATGGCAGCGGGGCGCCTGGCGAGTGTATGTGGGCGGTCCGGCCGCGATTGGCGAATATTTGCAGGCGGTTTATGCGCCTGATGGCGAGCGAGCCTTCGATGCCCGGTTCATGGGTGAAAAGGTCTATTTGCAGCCTTTCACCATCATCCCTTGTACGGCTACAGACGTGCCCCCCGCCCACGAAAGCAGCCGTACCCTGGGCCGCCATCTGCAAGGCCATCGCATCGGCTTCGATTTGGGCGCATCCGATATCAAAGTCTCGGCGGTCGTGGATGGTCAGGCCATTTACAGCAACGAGATCGTGTGGGAGCCGGTGCAGCAAAGCGATCCCGCGTATCATTATCAGCGTATTCGCGCCGCCCTGCGCCAGGCAGCCGCCCATCTTTCGCACCTCGATGCCATTGGTGGCAGCTCGGCGGGCGTGTATGTGGATAACCAACCGCGCGTCGCCTCTCTCTTCCGCGGTATCCCCCCCGAGCGCTACGGCGAAATTCGCAGCATGTTCCGGCGACTGGCCGACGAATTCGGTGTTCCGTTGGTCGTGGTCAACGATGGGGAAGTCACGGCGTTGGCCGGCTCCATGTCACTGGAGGATAATGGCGTGCTGGGCATCGCCATGGGCTCCAGCGAGGCGGCCGGTTACGTGAATTTGCAGGGCAGCATCACCGGATGGTTGAACGAACTGGCCTTTGCCCCGGTCGACTATCATCCTGCGGCGCCGGTGGATGAATGGTCGGGAGATCGCGGCGTGGGCGCCCTGTATTTCTCGCAGCAATGTGTGTTTCGTCTGGCGCCACGCGTGGGCATCACACCCACGGGCGACACCAAGGCTGCCCGTCTCAAATCGGTGCAGGCCCATCTCGAGGCCGGCCACGAAGGCGCTCGCCAGATCTGGCAGAGTATTGGCGTCTACCTCGGCTATACTCTGGCGCATTACGCCGAGTTTTACGATCTCAGGCACGTGCTCATCCTGGGCCGCGTTACCTCCGGCAGCGGCGGCCCCATCATCCTGGAAACCGCCCGCAAGGTGCTGGATGCCGAGTTTCCGGCGTTGGCACACCTGCACATCCAGCTTCCCGACGAAAAAAGCCGTCGCGTGGGCCAATCCATCGCCGCCGCCAGCCTGCCGCAACTCGTTAGTCGTTAGTCGTTGGTCTTTGGTCTTCAGTGTCAAGTCCTGAAATATGTTTACATGTTGAGTGAGAAATAAGTATACATAAGAAGAGATAAGGACTGAAAAACGTTTACACGTTGATTCATTGACGTACCTTACCAAGAGAAGAAAGTAGGTGGTTTGGGCAAGCTAA
>JAJRXO010000495.1 GCA_024276255.1 Chloroflexota bacterium
ATTATCGGCCACAAGCGTGAAATAGCTCTCCGGCCCAAATGGATAACTTTCGCCCACCAGCTTCAGGGCCCCACTGGCATTCGGGGTAAAAATTACATCATATTCCCCTGGATCGGCGGCAAAATAGCGTAACACATCGCTACGAGCCTGCTCCACCAGCCGCGTGGCAGCCAGCGAAGTCGGACTTTGCGAATGTGGGTTGCCCAACACCATACGGCTGAGCATGGCGGCATGCTCGCGCACCAGGCTTTCTGGATACAGCCCCCCACCGGTGTAGTCAAGATACACATGACCGCCGGCATCGACACGGCTGAACTCGCGTTCGCGCAGGGCATCGAGCCGCGCTGTACGTTCGTAAATAGCTGCAAATGAATCATTCTGTGACATAAAAACCTCCCCGGCAAACTGCCGTCAACGTAGTCACGATTTCACCTCGCCCAGCAACCAGCGGTGATGCGCCCACACTGCCTTCAGCTGCCAGGGCAGAGGTGCCCGGTCCAGCCAGGCATAACGCAGCACGCGTTGGCGCAGGTCGGGTTGCTGGCCCAGATAATAGGCCATGGTGCTCCATACCCAGCTATCGCCTGTAAACTGCGATTCCAGCTTCTTGCTGCGAATGCCCAGGCGCTGTAACACCTCGTTCGCCGGCATCACCGTGTCGGGCCACGGCGGGACATCCATGACGCCGGTTTTTACGATCCGCACGCCAGCCGCTTCCAGGCTGCTGCGGATCAGACCAATATTGACCCAGCGCTCATCCACCGTGTTGAAAAAATCCCGATCCAGCAACCATTTGCGCATCCAATAGCCGATCTGCAGGCGATTGGGCATGGCCACAAAAACCCAGCGGCGGCTCACGCGGGCCATCTCGCGCAACAGAGCCCCGGCATCGGGCACATACCACAGGGCGGCCCAGTTCCACGCCAGATCAAAAGAATTATCCGGGAATGGCAACTGCCCCCAGTCGTCGGGGGAGATCTGACTGACGGTGGGGTGCAGGTTCAGCTCCGACCAGATGCGCTGCACCGCAGCCGCCCGATCGGGAATGTCATCCACCAGGGTGACCTGGCATCCAGCCCGCGCCAGGGGCACGCTGTTGATGCCGCTGACGCCAGCCATGCCATAAATGGGAGCTTCCAACACAGTCTCGATACGGCCGCGTTCTGCCAGATCCCGCAAGAAATCATTGAGTACAAAACGCTCATAAACCAGCCCCAGCCCTTCGTTATAGTCATCGAGATAGTGTTGCCAGATGGAGCGCTGTGCAGCGCCGGTAGGAGTTGTCATTACCTGCTTCCTTTGATAGAGTTCACGCTAATCCTAGCATAAAGCAGCGCAACGAGTATAATGGAGAGGTTGTAAAAACCAGCACTGCATCCTCCCCCTTCCTGCGAGGTTCTACCATGCACATCTATCCCGTCCTCATTCACAATGGTAAATCGACTGCCCCAGAGGCCGCCACCATCCCCGTGTATACCCCGGCTATGGTAGGCGCCCTGGGCGTTTACGAGACCATTCTGGCCCTGGATGGCCGCTACATCGCCCTGGATGAGCATTTGCAGCGTCTGTATGCATCGGCGCGGGGTGCGGCCCTGAACCTGGAAGTGCCGCTGGACACGTTGCGCAACTGGTGTCAAACATTACTGGCCGCCAACAGTCCGCAGGGGTTGGTGCGTGTGCTGGCTCTGGATCTGGGCGCGGCGCAGGCGGACGTGTTTCTGTACGAAATGGCCTACACGCCCTTTCCCTCGCAGGCTTACGAAGAGGGCGTACCGGTGATCATCTATCATGGCGAACGGGCCCTGCCCCTGATCAAATCATTCAACACCCTGGTGCCGGGTCTGGCCCGCAAGGCGGCACAGGCTGCGGGGGCTCATGACGCCCTGCTGGTCGACCGCGACGGCAACATTACCGAAGGTTCGAATTGCAACGTATTTGCCGTCATCGACGGGGCCTTGGTGGCACCACCGCCCGGGGCCGCCCTGCAGGGCACCGTGGCCAGCCGCACTCTGGCACTGGCGCAGCAGTTGGGTATCGAGGTGCTGCGACGCCCCATGCCGCTAGTCGAGGTTCCCCGCTGGCAGGAAGCCTTCCTTACCTCCACACGACGCCGTATTCTGCCCATCAATCGTGTGGGTGAACATGTACTGGGGCCGGCCGGCCCCCTTACCCGCCGCCTGCTGGCCGCCTACTGGCAGTGGGAAGCTGCCGAGCTGGCCCAATGAGCCCTCGTTTACAGACCTGTGTTTTGCGAGAGAATGGCCGCCCTATGGTATAATGGTTGGCTGTGCGCATCCTCGGCGATGCCCCAAAGTTCGAACTATTTCAGGAGAATTCTTGCGTGTTTAACCCCCTCGACTGGCTCCTCGGC
>JAJRXO010000496.1 GCA_024276255.1 Chloroflexota bacterium
GGCATGATGCGGGCGGCTTCGACGCCGGTGCTTTGCAATAGTTCCCGCTGTCGTTCACCCGAATAGGTGAACAGCAGGGGTACGATCATGGTATCCATGATCGGCTCGTAGTATTGCCATTCGAACATGCCATGCTGACTGACCGGGTCGCCGCTGGCAAAGGTGGTGATATGCGCCGTGGTGGTAGAGGGGAATTGTGCCGTGATCTTGTGGCATCGACCCTGACGACCGAAAAAGCTCAAGGCCGGGTGTTCAGAAAAGCGTTGTGCAAAATTCCAGCCAAACGCGTCGGCCAGGATGAAGACAACCGCCTCGACATCCTCTGTCATGCCGTGGAGTTCGTGGGCCAGTGGAGCAGGCTGCTGACTCAATACAGCCTGGATTAAAGTGGGTAACTGGCTGAAATTGCCATTGTCGTAGTTGGGCTGAACGCTGTCCGGTGGGAGATGGATGTTCATAGAAGATTCCTTTGTGTGCTACGTTGGAGGTTGGTTCCGAGGTAGCCTTCCTCCTGGGTGTTGTTGGCGTATGTGAATCAGGACTGCGCGGCCTTCATGAAGTTACTGCGTATTGCGTCTTTTGTCAGGAAATCAATCACGTTCAGATGAAAGAATTCGCGGTCGCCATCCGAAAGACGAGATTATCGATGTGTATTCACCTCGATCGTGATTGATGATGTCAATCACTCATGATGGAGAGACTACCGGCAAAAGGGGGGTGGAACGGGGGGCTTGCACTCAGAGGGCCTGCTGCGCGATGGGTCGACAGATGTCGGTGACACAGGCCTGGGTGACGCGTTGCAGCGCCTGAGGTGAAACAGCGAATACCGTGTTGGGCGTACCGGCCGCCGCCCATACCTCATCGTATTGTAGCAGATCCGGATCCATAAGCATGGCCGGGCGTTGCGGGTAACCGAAGGGTGCCACACCGCCGATGGCGAAGCCGGTGGCCTGCCTTACCTGTTCGGCATTGGCTCGCTTAACCTTTTTACGGCCCACGCCCGCCCAATGAGCCAGTTTGCGCTCATCCAGGCGGTTTCTGCCAGATACCAGGCAGATGACCGGGTGGCCATCCACCATAAAGACCAGCGACTTGACGATCTGGCCGACATCACAGCCCACGGCCGCGGCTGCGGCAGGCGCCGTGCGCGTGCTTTCACTAAACTCGACCACGGTGATGTTCAGGCCCAGGTCCCGGCCATGTTGTTGGATACGCAGGGCAGTGGGGTGTGTTGTGGGGTGCATTGGCTTTGGAGGGATTGACTTAATGTAATTTTTTGTATTGGAGCTGGCGTCTATTCGCCTTTCAACAGTGCGTATTCCAGGCCGTCGGAAAGGGCCTGCCAGCTGGCATCGATGATGTTGGCGCTGGCGCCTACGGTGGTCCAACGATGCTCGCCGTTGCGAAAATCGATCAGCACACGGGTGGTGGCGGCGGTGGCCATGTGGGTGTCGAGAATACGCACCTTGTAGTCGGAAAGGTGCACATTTTTCAATTGGGGGTAGAAGCGCTCCAGGGCTTTGCGAAGGGCCAGGTTGAGCGCATTCACCGGCCCGTTGCCCTCGGCAACTTCGTGGAATATGGTGTCATTGATGCGAACTTTTACGGTGGCCTCGCTGAACAACCCCCGGCCCTGACGGTGCTCGACGTTTGTAGTGAAATCGATCATCTCAAAGGGCGGTTGGTAGTCGGGGCGGGTGCGCCGCAGCATGAGCTCCACCGAGGCATCGGCAGCCTCGAACGCGTAACCCTGATACTCCAGCTCCTTGATCTGGTCGAGGACGTGTTTCTCCTGCTCTCGTGAGATGCCCTGCAAGTGGAATTGGCGGCGTTTGGCGGCGATGTTGTCCTTGCCCGACAGATCGGAAACCACGATGCGCATCTCGTTGCCCACCAGCGCCGGATCAATATGCTGATAGCTGTCCACGTTTTTCAGGATGGCGTTGACATGCACGCCTCCCTTGTGGGCAAAGGCGCTCTTGCCCACGAAGGGTGCATGATCGTCGGGCGAGAGATTCGCACGCTCACTCACGTAATTGGCCACCTCGGTCAGGCGCTGTAAACGTTCGGGAGCCAGCACCGGCGTTGCCATTTTAAGATTGAGATTGGCAATGATGCTGATCAGATTGGCGTTGCCGCAGCGTTCGCCATAGCCGTTGATGGTGCCCTGCACATGCACGACGCCGGCGCGCACTGCGGCGAGGGCATTGGCCACCCCCACATCACCATCGTTGTGCGTGTGTATACCCAACGACGACCTGATCCCCGCCGCTTGCACCTCCCCGATGATTCGTTCGATATCCCAGGGCAGGCTGCCGCCGTTCGTATCGCATAGCACGATGCAATCGGCGCCGGCGCGTTGTGCCGCCAGCAGAGTTTGTAATGCGTATTCTGCATCAGCGCGGTAGCCATCAAAGAAATGTTCGGCATCGTAAATCACTTCCTTTCCGGCTTCCTTGAGATACGAGACTGTGTCGTAGATCATGGCCACGTTTTCGTCCGCAGTGGTGCGCAGCACCTCGGTCACGTGCAGCAACCAGCTCTTGCCGAAGATGGTTATCACGTCGGTATTGGTGTCCAGCAGCATTCGCACCTGGACATCCTGATCGACAGATGTATTGGCCTTGCGGGTGGAGCCGAAGGCCGCGATCTTGGCCTGTTCCAGTTGTAGATCTTCCTGGGCGCTGCGGAAGAAGGCCATATCGCGGGGATTCGAGCCCGGCCAGCCGCCCTCGATATAATGCACGCCCAGTTCGTCGAGTTTGCGGGCGATTCGCAATTTATCTCCGGCAGAGAAATTGATGCCTTCGCCCTGCGTGCCGTCGCGTAGGGTGGTGTCGTATAGTTGTATGGTCATGGCGCGGAACCTATTTTGGGAGAGGTTGTGAGTGAAGGAAAAAACGAGTACGTTGAGAGTCGTAACATTTCTTAGTAAGGATGTGAAAAACTCTTTTTCTTGCCGTCATCTTGGCCAAGCCAGGTGCTGACGGATCTCTGCGGCGTAGCGATCCAATGTGGTGCGTTCAGGATAGCGGAATTGCCAGCTAAAACGGATGGAGTCGTCGGCATGACGGGGTACCAGGTGCAGATGAAAATGGAATATCTCCTGGCCTGCCGCGGTGCCATTGGCCTGCATGACATTCATACCTTCGCAGCCTGAGACCTCGCGGATTCCACGGGCTACACGCACTGCCGCCCGCATGATCGCTGCTGCAGTGGCATCGTCCAGCTCGTAAATTGTGGTCAGATGTGCCTTGCTGAGCACCAACACCTTATAGGGATTGGGCTGATTGATATCCATGATGGCAAGAACGAGATCGTCTTCATAGACGACACTGGCCGGGGCCTGGCCGGAAACGATTTGACAAAAGACGCAGGGAGACATAAGATGGAACCGAGATTTTGTGTTTACGAGCGTTGGAGGTATGTACCATGCAATTGGAAGACTATTTCGACTTTCTGGCTCCCAATGACATACGGATCAAAGGCAGTCGCATTGGCATCGAAACGGTGTTGTACGACTACATCCATCGCGGGCTGTCACCGGAGGAGATCGACCAGCGCTACTGGAGCATCAATCTCGAGCAGGTTTATGCCACGATCCTTTACTATCTGCACAACAAAGAGGCCGTGCATCAATATATGACGGAATGGATCGAGCATGGCGAACGCATGCGCGCGGAGCAAGAGAAGAATCCGCCGCCAGTTATCCTCAGATTGCGACGGTTGAGAGAGATATATGGGGCAGAAGCAGCCAGGATCGTACGTGAGCAGCAAGAGGAAGCTTATCGGCAGGTCTTAGCAGAGCGAGGACCTGAATATCATTCTAGAATCCAAGATGAGACGGATTTAATTTCTACTGGATGAACATGTCAATCCTGCTTTCCTCCGAGGCTTAAAAGAACACTGTCCTGAAATGGTTGTTTGGAAGATTGGCGATCCGGGGGCGCCGCCTCTGGGCACGGCTGATCCCGAGATATTGCTTTGGTGTGAGGAGAGGCATTTCATCCTGGTTACCAACAATCGGGCGTCCATGCCTGTTCATCTCACGGCGCATCTGGCGGCGGGAAATCATATTCCAGGAATATTTATGCTCAATAGAGGTCTTTCCCTGGGTGAACATATTATTGAACTCGAATATATCTGGAGTGCAGCCAGGCCGGATGAATTTAGAGACATAATCTGGTATCTACCGATCAAACGTTAACTGGGACTAGCACGCAGATAGCCGCGTACGATCGCGGCCATGGCCTCGGTGCCTACGACTTCGATAGTCTGGCCCGGGGGCGTGATCATCGCAAGATCGGGTGTTCTGTACCCCGCCTCCAGGGCCTGCTCGACCGCGCGCTCGATAGCCTGCGCCGCCTCTTCTTGCTGCAACGAATGGCGCAAGAGCATGGCCGCGGAAAGGATGGTGGCCAGGGGATTGGCGATGCCCTGGCCGGCAATGTCAGGCGCTGAGCCGTGGATCGGTTCGTATAATCCCAGGCTGCCGTCGCCCAGGCTGGCCGAGGGCAACATGCCCATGGACCCGGCAAGCATGGCCGCTTCGTCGGTGAGGATGTCGCCAAACAGGTTGCCGCTGACGATGACATCGAAATCGGCTGGCCGACGAATGAGGTGCATGGCCATGGCATCCACCAGTTGATGCTCCAGCGTCACGTCGGGGAATTCGCTGGCCATGATGTCATTGGTAACACGGCGCCACAGCCGCGACACTCCCAGCACATTGGCTTTGTCGACCGATGTGAGATGGCCCCGGCGCTGGCGTGCTGCCCGCGCCGCTACCCGCACCACGCGTTCGATCTCGCTGCGGCTGTACTGCATGGTGTCGTAGGCTGATTCGTCGCCTTCCTGGCGCCGACCGAAATAAATGCCTCCTGTCAGCTCGCGTACCACCAGCAGATCCACACCCGCCAGGACCTCTAGTTTGAGGCTGGAGGCGTCCCGCAACTGGGGGAAGATCTTCACGGGGCGCAGGTTGGCGTACAGGCCCAGCGCCTTGCGGATGGCCAGCAGGCCTTGCTCGGGGCGCACCCTGGCGCTGGGATCGCTCCACTTGGGGCCGCCGACCGCGCCCAGGAGCACGGCGTCGGCCTTCTGACAGGCGGCCAGGGTTTCGTCGGGCAGGGGTTGGCCCGTGGCGTCGATGGCGCAGCCGCCCATGAGATGGCTGGCGAAGTTGAATTGCAGGTCGAAGTCGGGGGCAAGGGCCTCCAGCACC
>JAJRXO010000497.1 GCA_024276255.1 Chloroflexota bacterium
CATCGATTTCGAAATAGACGATGAAGACGCTTCTCTGGAAGATGTTGCCGAAGCCATTATCCAGATGATCGAAGAAGAATACCCCACCATCGACTGGCAGCGCACAGCCGAAGCGCTAAAACCCCCCGAAGAACCCTGCCATGAAGACGAGGAACATGAGGAAAGCCAGGAGGATACACCGGAGGAAACCCCGGACGAAGGCCAGGACGAAGTCGAAGAATAAAACGCTTGCCATGCCCCAGTGCGCCCACAGGCCCAGCACCTCCCGGGGCTGGGTTCTTTTTTTGTGATCAGGCATCATCCCGGCGCTACAAACAGATCCGAAAACCACGATTCGCCCCGATTCTCCATGACCGAGCAACGTTCTCAACCTTATGTCATCTTCATGCCTTCCGGCCGACGTGCCCGTGTAGAGGAAGGCACCACCCTGCTCGATGCTGCCAACCAGATGGGGGTGGGCATCGAGAGCATTTGCGGCGGACGCCTGACCTGCGGTAAATGCAAGGTGCGCATCGAGGAAGGCCATTTCAGCAAACACGGCATTGTCAGCAGCCATCAACATCTCTCGCCGATCACGGCCGATGAGGCACGCTGGCTGGTGGACGCCGATGCCAATACTCGCCTGGCCTGCAATGCCCGAGTGTTGGGGGATTGCCTGGCCTTTGTGCCCGAAGAAAGTCGGGCGCAAAAACAGATCATTCGCAAATCAGCCAGCGAACGTGTGATTGAGGTGGCGCCTACCGTGCGCCAGGTGTATGTGGAAGTAAAACCGGCGCGCCTGGGCGAGCATCGCGGCGACTGGGGTCGTCTGCAGGATGCCCTGGCAAACGAATGGCAGCTGCACGATCTGGAGATCGACCTGCCCGCCTTGCAAAAGCTGCAAGCCGCCCTGCGCCAGGGAGACTGGGCGGTCACGGTCACTTCACATCACGATCAGCAGATCATCGACATTCAGCCCGGCTATAACGAGGGCATCTACGGCCTGGCGGTCGATATCGGCAGCACCACCGTGGCCGCATATCTCTGCGATCTGCGCACGGGCGAGCTGCGGGCCTCGACCGCGGCCATGAATCCACAGGTGGCATACGGTGAAGACCTGATGAGCCGCATTTCGTATGCCGTGGCGCACCGGGATGGCCTGCAAAAAATGCACATCGCCATCATCGAAACCATCAATCGCCTGGCAGCCCAGGCCGCGCGACAGGCACGCGTCCGGCGGCAGCAGATCGTCGATGCGGCGTTTGTGGGCAACACCACTATGATTCACATCCTGCTGGGCATCAATCCGGTTGAGCTGGGCGGAGCCCCCTTTGCCCTCGCCCGCCGCGAGAGCATCGATCTGCGGGCGCGGGATCTGGGGCTGCACTTTCACCCCGGCGCCCATGTTTACATCCTGCCCGCCGAGGCCGGACATGTGGGGGCCGACAATGTGGGGGTGCTGCTGGCCGAAGCGCCTTATGAGCAGGAAGAGGAGATCGTGCTGATCGTGGATGTGGGCACCAATGCCGAGATCCTGCTGGGGAACAGCCAGTGGATGTACAGCGCTTCCAGTCCCACCGGTCCCGCGTTCGAGGGGGCGCAGATTCAGTATGGCATGCGGGCTGCGCCAGGCGCCATCGA
>JAJRXO010000498.1 GCA_024276255.1 Chloroflexota bacterium
GGCGACGTAGGGTCGGGCGTGGATGAAGGTGGGGCGCAGCTGGCGCAAATAGTCAGCAGTGGCCTGCACGTGCTGTTGGGTCTGGCCGGGCAGGCCAACCATGACAAAGGCGCGGGTGCGAATGCCGTAACGTCGGGCATCAGCCACCACCCGGCGGGTATACGCCAGATAATGTTTCGCTTCGGAGGCATTGGTCACACGTCCCAGGGCGGCCAGCTCGTCGACATGGCCGCTTTCGACACCGAGTTTGATAACGGTGCAGCCGGTGGCGGCCATCTTTTTCAACATGTCGGTATCAAAATGCTCGGGACGGGATTCGCATTCCCAGGGCGTGTAAAAGCCGATGCGCTGCAATGTCTGCAAGAGTTGCATGGTATGGCCGCGTTCGACGGCGAAGACCGGATCACGCACCATGATGCGGGAGGGCTGAAAGTTTTGCTGCAGCCACAGCATCTCGGCAGCGATATCGGCAGCCGGTCGGAGGCGGTGGGCATGTCCGTGCGCGACCACATAGGCGCAGTATTTGCAGCGTTCGTCACAGCCGCGGCTGCCAAACACGGTGAGAAAACCGTATTTTTGCCAGGGTACGAGTTCCCAGGCCGGGCGGGGAAGCCGGGCAGGGTCGCGAATGAGTCCGCTGTGATTGTGTGCTTGCGGCAGGATATCGCGCACACGCACGAGGCCGGGCGCGGGCAGGGGTTGCAAAATCATCTCCGCCAGCGCCAGGTCGGGATCGCCCAGCAGCACGTGGGTGGCACCGGCGATCAGCAGCTCGTCGGCGTTGTAGCGGATGCCGGCGCCGATGGCGATGATCGGTCTTCGGGGAAAGGCCTGGCGCAGAGCGCTCAGGGCTTTGCGATCGGCATCGAGCGTGCCCCAGCTGCAAAAGGCAGCCAGGATACGGGGATTCAGGCAGCGGACACGTTGCAGGGTCTCGGCGAGATCGAGACGTTCGCCCACGGCATCGAGTACGGTGACGTCGATATTGCGATCACGGCAGGCGGCGGCGATTGTGGCCAGTGTGTGGGGCGGATAGAGGAAGCCACTGGATAGTGTGCCGTAACCGGCTGTTCCCTCACGATTGGGGAGGAGGGAATCAGCGGACGGCGCGTTGAGGAGGAGCAGGGAGGGGGGCATGGTTCAGCGCAAGCGATAGATGACAACGGGTTCCTGGTCGTCGGGTATGATATCCACGAGTTCCAGGCCGGCAGGTGGATGTTGGGGATCGTCGATCAGCGGGGCGAATTGGGGGCGCAGCTTGTGGGCTTCGAATCCGTCGACGGCCCAGAAACGGACCCCTTTGTTACGGGCAAAGGCCAGGACTTCGTCAATGCTGGCCGCGGGGGTGGGAACCCATTCGGCGCCGGATTCAAAGGCGATGGAAACGTAGCGCGTCATCACGATATCGCCGGGCTGGACGTAGGGAGCCAGGGCTGCCGCAGCCTGATCGTGTACGGGGCGGGTGGATCCGGGATTGGTGGCAGTGGCGATCTGGCGGGGGGTGAACCAGGCAAAGAAGAGAATCAAGACAAGGAGGGGAATCCACCGCAGGGCGGGTAGCCAGCGCCCTGTGCGTCGACGTTCCGGCAACAGGTTCTGAATTGTCTGCAGCAGCCAGTCGCCACTCAGTACGATGCCATGGCCAAACCAGATGAACATGGTGGGGATGAGGGTGGCAATGTAGCGCTCCTGCACAAAGAAGAGGATGAAGCTAATGCCGGGTAGCAGGGTGGCAACGAGGAAGAGCTCATCCCAAAGACGTTTCTTTGACCAGGGTTGGGCCCACCAGGCAAGACCGATGAAGAGCAGGGCAAAGGCGGGCAGCAGATGTGGAGAGAGGATGAGAGATAGAAGCTTGAGCAGATTGCCATAGATGGTTCTGAGATAGCCGATGGGATCGGCCATGATATAGGCCGAAGCTGAGGCGTCTGCCGTTTCAGTGCTGAAGAAGCGTACTTCCAGGCCGGAGGAGTCAAGTCCCCAGGTTTCGATATCGAATTGCTGGAAACGGCCGCTGGCCAGACCGGCAGCAGTGGCAAAGTGCGCTCCTACCTTCTGGCTGATAGCCCATACGCCGGTTACCTGATGGACGCGATTGAGATAGGGGAAGAGGATGATCAGAAAGACCACACCCAGCAGGACGGGGTAAGCCAGGCGGCGCAGTCGGGGAGCCTGCGAGAGCGCTTTCAGACCCAGCACCAGCCCCATGGCGCCCAGATAGACGACGGCCTCCGGGCGAACGTAGTAGGCAAAGGCCAGGAAGATGGCTGCCAGGATGATCTCGCGGACGCGGAATCGGTGATAGGCGCGATGGGCGAAGTAGAGCCCTACAAATGCCAGCCCCAGATAGGGCGGTTCGGTCATGGTGCCCCAATACAGGGGCATGAGGGCCGTGGCTGGCGCCAGGGCCACGATCATACCGGCGGCAAAGGCGCTGCGAGGGCCGTAGATGCGGCGGGTGAGGCCATAGACGGCCAGGGCCAAAATCACGCTGAAGAGGATGAAGTTCCATTCGCTGGCGCGCTGCATGCTGCCGGCCAGCGGTGTGAACACGGCCGTGAGAAAGGGATATCCAGGGGTATGGTGGTAGTCCCAGTGGCCGCTGAAGGCGAAACTATAACCGCGGCCCTGGAACCAGTTGCGACCCAGCCAAATATAAAAAGGCTCGTCGCCCCATACGGTGCGCGGGAACAACGAAAAGCGCCATCGGAGCAGCCAGGTAAACAGGGCAATGAACAGGGGAGGAATCAGTGTTTGCAGACGAGGGGAAAGACGTTGAGACATGGTCAGGGTTCAGGGGGTTCGGAAGGTGAAGAGGATGATTCGCGAGCAGCTTGTTCCAATGCCTCGACACGCTGTCGCAAGATGCCGACTTCCTGCGTGAGGACGCGAATGGCCTCGCTGAAGCGCGAGATATTGAGCGAGAGCTGGAAGATGATGAGCAGCAAGCCTACAATGCCCAGGCCCAAAAACAGGGCCGGGGGGTATTCAACGCCCAGGAAGAAGGCCAGGCGATCGAGGGGATCGATGAGCAGGGGAGCTGCCACCAGGGTGAGCGCAGCCAGCAGCCATAGCAGGGCGTACTCTTCCTTGAAGCGGCGTTTGCGTAGCAGGTTGATGACTGTGAGCAGGACAGCCAGGCCGATCAATGTGAGGACAAGTCGTGTGCGAGGAGACATGGGCAATCGCAAAGGTGAGGATGAAAACATCCATTGGCAAACGAAAGGCGTAGGGGGAGTATAGCACAAGGTTTTGTCTGGTTGGTAGATTCGCTGTTCTCTCTCCCCAAGGCTGGCGGTTTTTCCGGCCATGAATGGCATGAATCTGGTGACAAAGGCCAATCAATCATGTCATTCGGCAGCACGCGTGATTGATCATTGTTCTGATAATAGGACGCGGAGTAACGCGGACGGACACGGATTGTTTTTTGTTGACGCGCCGCAGCGTCCCCATTTTCATCGGTATCGGCGGGTAAACGCCCATGTTGCCTGCTTTTAATTCGTTGACAGGAGGGGAGGGTTTCGAATAACCTGCGGCCATTCAATTACAACTGATTCCGCCTTGTGCTGAATCCCATGCTATAATGGCATGCAAAACAAGGAGGCA
>JAJRXO010000499.1 GCA_024276255.1 Chloroflexota bacterium
CTACAAATGCAAGCGCCACGCCGATACCGCTGAGGAATAGCGCGGGAGGGAGTGGGCGGGCGAAAGGCAGCGGAGATCTTGAGTCCAGGATCGCCAGGCCCAGGATGACAAGGGCGAGGCCCAGGTAGTTGGTCAAATGGCGGGATTGGAAATTCATATCATCCCATCCGTCTCTACAGATTTTTTACAGAGCCAGTGTGCTTCACCAGTGATAGTCCCAGGTCTGCTGGGGCGCCGAGCTGCAGGCTGTTACCTTTGCAGCAGCGCCATTCGCCGTGGCATCGCCATTTAAGGCGAGACAGCGGTTGCCGGAGACAAGATGTCCGCTAAAGCTCCATTTCTGATTCAGTTGCGTGTTATAGCACTTGAAAAACTGCACTCTCTGACCGACGACGGGCCCGCCCTTGCCGGCTATGAAATCGCTATCCCACACGTCTTGCACATCCAGGCAGAGACTGTCGGAAAAGAGGCTGGGAACGCTGATCTTGCCCGTTGCAGCCAGATAGAAATGCTGTATCCAGCCTGCTTTCGTAGCGGGCGAGTTGGGAGCAGCATCGAGAGGGGGGGTAGAAGCTCGTACCGCGCCCGCGGATGTGGCAACCATGGGCAGATAGACGGTGTTCCCCAGCGAGCAGGGTTCAGCCAGGGCGCTGCTGCCGGATGCGCCATTTTGTGTCAGGCAAAGGTTTCCCGCGTCGGATCGAAGACGGACAAAGCCGGTGATGTCGCTTTGATCGACGCGCCAGAGCTGACGGTCGCCGCCAGTGCAGGATTGCATGGTGAGGGCCCCCGCACCTGCTGCAGTCCGCGTCAGGCAGAGCCCGCCATAACCGCGTATCATCGTCTTCTGGAATTGCCATTGCTGGTTCGTGCCATAGAGGCAATCCCAGATCTGTACATCGCTGTAATTCTTCGTATCCACATCCAGGCAGCGGCGGGTTTCCGAGGGATCATCGGGCCACTGAATGTAGAGGGCGTTTTTGACAGCATCGTATTGCCACTCCTGATCATCATACGCTTCATCGCAGGCCCAGCCGAACGCGTTATCGCCGTTGGCAGCGTTGGCATGGGCGCTGAGGCATAGGGATCCTGGCAGCGATAACAGTGTGCCAGGCAGATGGCGTTCGTAGGCGCGCTGCACCCCCGCCACATCGCCCGGGCTGAGGGCAGTGGGGCCGCCGGAGCAGTAGGCCATGACCGAATCGCGGTCGGGCGCGCCCCAGCGCATTTCCGTGGGGATAGGCCACCACGGGGGGGATGTGGGATGGGTCTGGGGAGGGCAGCCGCTGATGTCATTCGGCCAGTCTCCGCGTTCCTCCTCATGATAGAAACCCAGGGCATGTCCGAATTCATGAATGGCGAGAGATTCCATGCAAGCCTGGCTGCCACAATGCAGGTTCAAAGTCACTCCCGATTGCTGGTAATCGCCCCAGGAGCCGTGGCCAGTATTTTGGCCGCCGCCGCTGCTTGTGATTTGAATCTTGATGTTTTCGTCCGCTGTGCCGGGACGTCTTGGTCCCATGGTGTGCGGTGGCGATGCGGGATTGGCTTCATTTTGACACTGCTGCCAGCCCACGAATACGATGCGCGCTTCTCGTTCCCAGCTGCGCTTGAGCGCCAGTCGTACCCGCTCGCGACGTTGCCAGCCGGGCGTCTGGTCGGCTTCACCCGGCAAGGGATCGGCAGCGCCGGGATTTTCCCAGCAAACTACCAGCTTCAGCGGTTCGCTCTGCCACACAGTCCACATCAACCCCTCACCACCCATCAGTGCACCGGCAACGGACGATAATAAGAGAATAGTCAGCAGCGTCACCCCGATGATTCGCCAGCTGCGGGGCGCCAGCCGCGCCGCAGCCGTGGGCAGAGCGTGGCGACCTTTTATAATATTCAAGACATTCATTTTTCCATCTCCATAAGTTTTCGAGCGTTTACTTGCGGAATCTCGCACTCCAGACGGCCGACGCTTTTCAGCTCTGATTATCGGTGAGACATGATATCGCTCCCTGTGACAATTATCCCGCACCATCGTTCACCCGGGATCGGTAAGCGGGCATGATGGGAAATCAGTTTTTCACAGCCTGATTGTGCGTTTATCCAGGACGGTCAATGGCACCACATTCAGACCGGTCAAGTGTAAAATCGCTCCCCGTACCAACATGCCGGGGAGCGTCCAGCGCAGCCCCTGCACTCGTCGCGCCGGCATGGCGTTGTGCCATAGCTGTTAAAGATAGAAGGCGCTCCAGACTGATTATCAGTATAGTGGTTTACAGGGGGGATGTCAAGGGACATTTGACCGGCGCATCTTTTC
>JAJRXO010000500.1 GCA_024276255.1 Chloroflexota bacterium
CGCGGCGCTGTCACCTATAATGCAGGGGTATTGTTTACCCATTTCCACTCCCCGCCTGTGAGCTCAACCCTCCATGGAAATTACCCTGGCCCACATACTCGATGCCAGACGCAGCATCGCTCCCTATTTACCTCCCACACCGTTGTATCAGTCCCCCAGCCTGAGTGAGATGGCCGGGGCTGAGTTGTGGATTAAGCACGAAAACCATCAACCGATCGGAGCATTCAAGGTGCGGGGGGGCATCCACCTGCTGCGGCATCTGCCCGAGGAGCAACGTCGGGTGGGGGTGATCACGGCCAGCACAGGCAACCATGGCCAGTCCATTGCCTATGCCGCCCGCCTGTTCGGCGTACGCGCCATCATCGCCGTGCCTGAAGGGGCTAACCCGGCCAAGGTGCTCTCCATGCGTCACCTAGGCGCCCATGTGGTATTTCAGGGCCAGGATTTCGATGAGGCCCGGGAATGGGTTGAGCAAGAGGC
Source organism: Chloroflexota bacterium (assembly GCA_024276255.1). Lineage (GTDB taxonomy): Bacteria > Chloroflexota > Anaerolineae > J102 > J102 > JAADGC01. The sequence continues at coordinate 481 of JAJRXO010000500.1, forward strand.
GCAACGTGGCGGGTATCGCTACGTGCATTCCGGCAATGAACCCCATCTCATTGCCGGTGTGGGCACACTGACGCTGGAAATGCTGGAACAGCAACCGCTGCTCGACACCCTGATCGTACCGGTTGGCGGGGGCAGTGGTGCAGCGGGCGCCTGCATTGCCGCCAAATCCATCAATCCCCACATTCGGGTGATTGGTGTGCAGGCCGAACAGGCCCCGGCCGCGTATCTATCGTGGCAATCGGGCCAGTTGCAGGCGGCCGAAATGCACACATTTGCCGAGGGACTCGCCACGCGCACGGCTTTTGCCCTGCCACAGACCATTCTGCGCCGTCATCTCGATGACTTTGTCCTCGTCAGCGAGGATGAAATGCGTCAGGCCATCGTCACCCTGTTGGCGCACACACGCAATTTGGCCGAGGGCGCTGGCGCTGCGGCCCTGGCTGCTGCGCTCAAACTGCGTTCGCAACTGGCAGGCCGACGGGTGGGCGTGGTGCTGAGCGGCGGCAATCTCAGCCTTGATCAATTACGCACGGTGCTGGCTGCCGAAGGCGCCCCTGCCTTCCGACTGGATGCAGCGTCATCATGATTGTATGTTGTCGATTCCTCAAGTAAGGAGTGTTTTATGTCTGCTCGTATTCTCATCGTCGAAGATGATCCGTCCATCGGAAAACTGCTGCGCCGGGCCCTGATCCTGGAAGGCTACGATGTGACTCTGCTGACCAGCGGTTCCGAAGGATTGCAAGCCTTTCGTGACTTCCAACCTGATCTGATGATCCTGGATTTGATGTTGCCGGGTATGGATGGCATCGAGGTCTGCAAGCGCATACGCGAGGAGAGCGATGTGCCTTTGCTCATACTCACGGCCCGAGATCAGGTCGAAGATCGGGTGTTGGGGCTGGATAGCGGGGCCGATGATTATGTGACCAAGCCCTTTGACATCGATGAATTGCTGGCCCGGATCCGCGCCCAGCTGCGGCGTTCGGAGCACAAGCCTGAAAAACAAATACTTGAATTCGCCGACCTGGTGATGGATACCGCGGCCCGTTCGGTGCGCCGCGGGGGACGCGAGATAGAATTGACAGCCCGTGAGTATGATTTGCTGGAACTGTTCATGCGTCATCCCAATCAGGTGCTGACACGCGCCCAGATTTTCGATGAGATATGGGATTATGATTTCGGCGGGGAGAGCAATATCATCGAGGTATATATCCGCTATCTGCGCACCAAGCTGGAGGCCGACGGCGAGCCGCGCCTGATCCACACCAAACGCGGGGCGGGCTACATCCTGCGCGAGGCCTGAACAACGACCTATGTCATTGCGTTTGCGCCTGACTCTCTGGTACAGCACGCTGCTGGCGGGTCTGCTGTTCCTGATTGTGGTCATGTCGCTTTCATCGCTCGATAAACGTGTGCGCGATGAGATCGACATGGAAATCAAAAATAAAGGTGATCAGATTGTACGCCTGCTGGAGATCACGGCGCCTTCCAGCCCTATTGCCAATTTTCTGCTACCCACCCTGGGGGCCAGCTTCGAGACCGAGGTCTTTGTGCAGGTGCGCGATCCCACTCGTCGCATCACCCATCGTTCCGACAACCTCGTCAATAGTACCATCCCCATGCCTGAAGCGCTGTTCCGGCAGGCGCTGGCCGGCCAGGCGGGATTTTATTCGCTGACTTCGCAACGACAGGACGATCTACGGGTGTATTTCGCTCCCGTTACTTTCGGCGGCGAGGTGATTGCTGTTGTCCAGGTGGCCCGCCACCTGGCGCCGGAACAGGCGATCTTACGGGAACTGGCTACCAGCTTTACCGGCATCATTGCTGTGGCCCTGGTGGTGGGGGCCGTGGTCGGGTACTGGCTGGTGGGCGCCGCCCTCAGCCCCATCCAGGAGGCGACCAGCACAGCCCTGGCCATCACCCGTACAGGCCGACTCGACCGCCGTATTCCCGTGCCCGACAATCGCTCCGACGAGATCACCACCCTGATCAATACATTCAACGAAATGCTGGATCGCCTTCAGGAGTTGTTCGAAAAGCAGAAGCGTTTCTCCGGCGACATCTCCCATGAACTGCGTACGCCGCTGACCGCCATTCTGGGCAATATCAGCCTGCTCAAGCGGGCCGAGGCTGAGGACTTGCCGCCTGCCGAGCGCCGGGAGATGCTGGAGGAGATCGAGGGCGAAGCCCAGCGCATGCGGCGGTTGATCTCCGATTTATTGTTGCTGGCGCAGGAGGACGCAGACACCAACATGCTGCGTGAGCCCGTGGAGCTGGATACCTTGATGCTGGACGTGTACCGGCAGATCAAACGCCATGCCGACCACGTCCAGATCCAGATCGTGCACGAGGATCAAGCCGTGGTGATGGGCGATGCGGATCGCCTGCGGCAATTGCTGGTGAACCTGCTGAACAATGCCGTTCAATATACACCTGCCGGGGGTCGCATCGAGCTGGGGCTGCAATGCCTGGACGATCAGGCGCAGCTCACCGTCAGTGATACGGGCCAGGGCATCGCGCCCGAAGACCTGCCGCACATCTTTGATCGCTTTTATCGGGCCGATAAGGCCCGCACGCGCACCCATGGCGGCACCGGTCTGGGACTTTCGATTGTGCGCTGGGTGGTGGATGCCCACAACGGCGAGATAGAAGTGGAGTCGACGCCTGGCGAAGGGACGACTTTCTATGTGCGTCTGCCCCTGGTGCGACGCCATGACGCACCGCCTGTATGAGCCTCACTCCTGATCTCATCCGTTGGTTGCGAACAGCAGCTGCCAGGCCGTGGCTGGATAGTGTGAGCGCGGAACCACCTGGCGACGCCGACCTCCTGTCTGTACTCACGCGTCTGCGCAGACACCTGTCGCCCCAGCAGGCGGCGGCAGTGGTGGAAACCGCTCGTCTACGCCAACGGGCCGCAGATAAATTTCCCACGACCGCAGCCCGCATGTTTTTCAGCGCCTCGTTGCTGCAACAGGCCAGCCCGGCGCCTGTGGCCGCCTGGACGGCACGACGTTTCCGGGGCCAGCCCTGGGTGGGCGATTGGGGTTGTGGACTGGGGGGCGACAGCCTGGCGCTGGCTGCAGAGGCGCCGGTGCTGGCTGTGGACCGGGATGCGCTATCGCTGGCCCTGGTGCAGGCCAATGCCATCGCCCTGAAAATGGAACATCGCATCTGGCCGGTATGGGCGGATAGCCGCATACCGCCAGCACATCCTCCGGCGATTTGGGCGGACCCGGCACGGCGCGGCCGGCTGCGACGGGTGTTTGATCCCGACTCCCTGCATCCTCCCCTCCACACATTGCTGGCCCAAAGAGATCACATCCCCAATATGGGCATCAAACTCATGCCTGGTCTGGCCCACGAGCGCGTGCCGCCGGAGGCCGAGGCGGAGTGGATTAGCTGGCACGGCAAATTGAAGGAGGCTGTGTTATGGCTGGGTGAACTATGTGAGCAGCCGGGGCGCTGTGCCACCCTGTTACCGGCGCAGGCGCGTATTCGAAGCACCGGCGTCGAGGCCCCCGTGGAGCCGCCGGGCGAGTATCTGTTCGAGCCCGATGCGGCCGTGATCCGCGCCGGCGCTGTGGCGGATGTGGCCGTGCGTTATGATCTGTGGCAAATTGACCCACAAATTGCTTATCTTTCGGGGCACGCTGCGGCCAACACGCCTTTTACACGCCGCTGGCGTATTCTGGAACACCACCCCTTTGATTTGAAAAGTTTGAACCGACGATTGCGAGCCCTGCAGGGCCGGGTGGTAGCCGTTAAAAAACGGGGCTCGCCCATTGATCCGGAGGCCTTTCGCCGCCGCCTGTACCGTCATGACCAGGGACGGCCCCTGGTGGTGGTGTTGACGCGGGTGCTGGATCGGCCTACTATGCTGATTTGTGAGGAGAAATCATGATCACACAACTTCCGCCTTCATATACCCAATTACAGGCCCTGAGCACCGCTATTGGCCGCCAATTGCAGCAGCAAAGCCGCACGTTGGCCGTGGCCGAATCGTGCACGGGAGGTCTGGTAGCCAGTTTGATCACAGACGTGCCCGGCAGCTCCGGTTATATGCTGGGCGGCGTGGTGAGCTATAGAAACGAGGTCAAGATGCAGCTGCTGCAGGTGCAGCCGGACACACTGCAGGAGCTGGGAGCGGTGAGCGCGGAGACGGCCGCACAGATGGCTCAGGGGGTGCGGCGTCTGTTACACAGCGATGTGGGGCTGGGTGTGACGGGCATTGCTGGCCCCGGGGGCGGCGATGCCGAGAAACCTGTGGGACTGGTGTACGTCCATCTGGCCGCCAGTGATGCTGATTGGGGGGAGCACCATGTGTGGCCCTATGATCGGCACGGGAACAAGCTGGCTTCGGCTCAGGCTGTGCTGCGTTTGCTGCAACGTTATCTGGCGCAGGCACAGATGGCGGGGCTGCCCTCTACCACAGGCACCTTGTATGATGTGCCGGTGGTGGTGGAAGCGTTTTTCAAGGGCGAGGAGTGGCGGCCGCAGGCGGTGTGGTGGCAGGGCCAGCGTTGGCCCATCGTTGGCCGCGGACGCTATCATCTTGAGGGAGACGGCGGAGCAGTGATGATGGTGGAAACAGCGCATGGGGCGCGGCTGGAACTCGTCGTGGATGTGATCGCGGGCGAGTGGCGCCTGTTGCGTATGTGGTCAGGCCGTCTCCCGGCCTGAGTATGCCGTTGTCCTTCCGCTTATAAATACCCCAGCGAGCGCAGGCGCTCGCTTATGAGTTGTTCGTCATCTGCCGAGAGTGTGGTTTCGCCAGGGCCATCGTCGGGCGGCGGAGGATCCTGCCGCGGGGGCAAGGGAGGGCGAGTGTGCGTCCACAGTGGTAGTATCTGGCCATCGGTGGGGGGCGGCGCCACACGCAGGCTGTGCAGGAGGGTGGGGGCGAGATCGGCGATGTGGGCCGGGGCGAGTCGGCGGGCGGCAATGTCGGGGCCGGCGGCCAGCAGGATGCCATCGAAGGCGTGGTTGCCGGTGATGTCCCCGCTATCGGTGAATGTGGCCTGTGCGAAACCAAAACCGATGGCAGTGTTGTTAGCGGGGTTGCTGTCGTCGCGGCGGGGTTCAAGGATGAGGTCGGGCGCCAGATGGCTGTACGGGCCGGCATAGGCCTGCTGGCGCGTGTAGACTTCTATGATGGGTGCTGTTCCGGTTTGCGGATCGCGCAGAGCCAGCAGGCGGTCGCTGAGTTCGGCCAGCAGGGCATCGGCCCGGGTGGGGCTGAGAGTACCCTGGGTTTCGCGACCACGAATGTTGAGACGAATGCCGGAATCGGGGGCATAGAAGGCGCTGGTGTGCTGCCAGTCGATGGTCTGCAGATAGCTATCCGGCGTATGGGAGCGTTGCCAGTCGCGCAGCAGGGGCAGGCGCTGCTTGAACTGCCGCAGGCGACGATGACGACGCAGGCGCTGCCACAGTGAGGGCCGAGCGGTAGTCCGGGGTCGACGCCGCAGCAGGCCCAGTTCTTCCAGCCACATGTTGGGATAAAACAGACGACTGCAGGGGGCAAAACCGTGGTCACTGAGCACGAGCACGGTGGCCTGGGGCCCGGCCGCCTGCAAAAGCTGGCCGATGCCCTCATCGATGGCCTGATAAGCTTTGAGTAACAAGGGTTGGAGCCGGGCGGCCTCGCCCGGTTGGTGGGCGGGATGTTGCGGATGCAGGAGGTGCAGGGTGTAGTGTTGCAGACGATCGGTGGCGGTGTAGACGATCACGGCGGCATCCCAGGCATCCTGGGCCAGCAGCCATTGCGCCGCCCGCGTACGGCTGCGGATGGCAGCAACGGTGCGGCGAATGAAGTCGTCGAGACTCAATCCCGTGTGATCGACGTTGATGACATAATCGGGTACAGCGTGCAGAAGCCGTTGCGCCAGGTCAGGGGGATAGGTGAAGGAACTGCGCAGGCTGGGTGTGAGCATGCCGGCAATCACGCCCCCGCCGGGAAGGGGGCGGGGGGGAAAGGTCATGGGCACGTTGAGCAGGGCAATGCGTTTGTGGCTCTCAGCAGCCCAGTGCCAGAATGTGGGCGCGCGTAAATGGCTGGCATTGTTGAGCCCATAGGTATAGCTGCCGGGCTGGCTGCGGCTGAAGCTGAAGATGCCGTGATGACCGGGCAGGCGACCGGTAGCAAAGGTGCTCCAGGCAATGGAGCTCTCGGGGCGTAAGGTGGAACGCAGGATACCCCAGGCCCCACGTTTTTGCAGCGCCGCCAAGTGGGGCAGCAGACCCTGTTCGATCCAGGGTTGCAGAATGCGCCAATCAGCGCCGTCGAGGCCGATGACGAGGATCATGATGCTTTACAGATAGCCCAGCCCCCGCAGCCGCTCCTGCACGGCGCTGGCCTCGTGAGGACGCAGGCTGATGTCGGTCTGCGGGGGGGGCAGGGGGGAACGGTATTGGGGAGGATACTGGCTGAGTATCTGGGGCTGCCAGATGTCGCTGATCAGGTGGCCGTCCATGTCGTCGGGGATGGGTAGGCCGGCCATGTAGCACAGGGTGGGGGCAATGTCGCACAGGCGGGGGGGCTGCGATAGCTGGCCCTGCTGCACTCCGGGCCCAGCGGCCAGGAATATGCCCTCGGCACGGTGATCGCCGCTGCGCAAAAGCCGGCTGACAGGGCTGATCAGTGAGCTGCCGAGCGTGGGCACGACCGCGAAGTCAGGATCGAGGACGAGGATGATATCTGGAAAGCGTTCGGCGTAAGGGCCGTGATAGAGCTCGTCGCGGCTGTACACGGCCTGCACAAGTGATTGCCGTCTGCCGGGGATGCGAAGGCGATTGGCGGATGCGCGCAGTTTCTGTACGAGCCGAGGCGCGTCAGCAGGGCTCAGGCTGCCAGCAGGATAGCGGTC
>JAJRXO010000501.1 GCA_024276255.1 Chloroflexota bacterium
GCAGAGCGCGCCGTAGCGCGTCGGCAGCGGGCGCTGGCCGTATGGCTGCACGCGCAGCATGTGCTACCCGCGGGCGATGAGCTGATGGCTGTCGTGCGTGAGTTCGATCCCGACGTGGTACTGATGGAGCCTTTTGCGGCGGCCGCGGCGCTGGTCGCCGAGCGGTTGCAGCTGCCACTCGTGGTGGTGGGGCGTCCGGCGTTGCCGGCGGCAGATCGGCCCGGGCCGGCAACTGCGACCATTACTCGCCTGTGCAGGCTGGCTGGCGTGGCCGGTGATTACTGGGACAAAGAACGCGGGTTTCCGCGCTCTCCTTTTCTGCATCTCGACTTTTTCTGTCGGCGCTGGTATGCTGACCTGCCGGAAATCGCCCCCCAGACGGTATTTTGTGGTGGTTCTACGATTGCTCAAATTCCACCATCTGCGCCAGTCCAACCGCAGGTTCTGGTTACCCTGGGCTCCACATTCAATCGGGACGAGCGCTTTTTCCGTCGAGCGGCCGAGAGTGTTGTGCTGCTGGGGGCCCGGTCGCTGGTGGTGACTGGACGCCACAACGAGGCCATTTTTCGCAGCCTGCATCATGCCCCACCGGCCCGCATGACCCTGCAGGAATGGGTGGATTACGAGACTGTTTTTGCCGGGACGGCGCTGGTCGTGCACCACGGCGGCGTGGCCACCACCCATGCGGCCCTGCGTTATGGCGTTCCCCAGGTGGTAGTGCCCCGAGCTGGTGATCAAATGCCACAGGCGGCCCGCGTGACTCAGGCTGGCGTGGGTTTTGGCGTGCGTCCCCGCGATTTCACCTACGACAACGCACCGCGCATCATGGCGGCGGCCCTTTACGGACCGGCCATTCGCGAGCGGGCCCGGCAGCTGGCCGGGGAAATGCAACGCCTTGGCGGCCCCGAAGCGGCGGCAGCCGCGGTGTGGCGGCTTGCAGGGGGCGAACTATCATCCGTCCCCTGAACACGGAATGAACGATGAAGCAGGTGTTCAGCGCAGCTTGTAACCCCGCAGCCGCAGGGAATTGGTGACCACAAAGATGCTGCTGAACGCCATGGCGCCGGCGGCGATAATGGGGTTGAGATAGCCAGAAGCGGCAAAGGGGATACCGATGATGTTGTAGATGAAGGCCCAGAACAGGTTCTGGCGGATCGTGCGCATGGTACCGTGGCTGAGCTTAAGGGCCCTTGCCACCCCGCGCAGGTCGCCACTCATCAGCGTCACATCCGCGGTTTCCATGGCGATGTCGGCGCCGGTGCCCAGGGCAATGCCAATATCGGCCTGGGCCAAGGCCGGGGCATCGTTAATGCCGTCGCCGACCATGGCGACCACCTTGTTTTCTTCCTGCAGGGCTTTCACATGGGCGGCCTTGTCCTGCGGCAGCACCTCGGCCAGTACACGGTCGATGCCTACCTGGCGGGCGATCACTTCGGCTGTGCGGCTGTTGTCGCCGGTCATCATGATCACTTCGATGCCAAGTTGATGCAGCGCCTCGACCGCCTCTACTGATCCTTCTTTGACGGTGTCGGCCACGGCCAGCACGCCCGCCGGCTTATCATCGATATGCACCAGCATCACCGTTTTGCCTTCGCTTTCCAGTTGCTGGCGCAGGTTTTGCAGCTCCGGCGCCTTGCCCAGGCGGGGGGATCCCACCAGCACCTGGTGGGCATCGACCTGCGCCTTGACCCCGGCGCCGGTAATTGCCGCGAATTGCTGCGGCCGGGTCAACGTCAGGCCCTGCTCACGGGCGGCTTCGACAATAGCCTCACCCAGTGGATGCTCGGAGCCGCGTTCGGCGCTGGCGCTGAGATACAGCAATGTCTGTTCGGGGGTGGCGCCATTGCTGGAAGGCGGTTGCCAGTCCGGGGCGATGGCGATATCGGTGAGTTTGGGCTTGCCCTCGGTGAGGGTGCCGGTCTTATCCAGGGCCACTGCTTGCACCTTTTCCGCCCGTTCCAGCGATTCGCTGTTGCGGAAAAGGATCCCCATGCTGGCCCCGCGGCCGGTACCCACCATGATGGCGGTGGGCGTGGCCAGCCCCAGGGCGCAGGGGCAGGCGATTACCAGCACAGCCACGGCGTTGATCAGGCTGCGGGTGAACCCGGCATCGCCGATGAAGAGCCAGCCCACAAAGGTGAGCAAGGCTATAGCGATGACGACGGGCACGAAAATGCCGGCCACCTGGTCTGCCAGCCGCTGAATCGGGGCCTTGGAGCCCTGCGCTTCCTCGACCAGGCGGATGATCTGTGCCAGGGCGGTTTCCTTGCCCACGCGGGTAGCTTGCACCCGCAGCATACCCTGTTTGTTGAGTGTGGCGCCGATCACCTGATCGCCGGGATTTTTATCGACGGGAATGCTTTCGCCTGTAAGCATGGATTCATCCACAGCGCTTTCGCCGCTGAGCACCACGCCATCCACAGGGATTTTTTCGCCCGGCCGAACAATCACCACATCGCCAACACGCACCTGGGCGATGGGCACATCCAGCTCTTCGCCGTCGCGTTCCACGCGCGCGGTCTTGGGCCGCAGGCCCATCAGGGCCTTGATGGCATCGGAGGTAGCGCCCTTGGCTCGCGCTTCCAGGAATTTGCCCAGGCGGATGAGGGTGATGATGACGGCGGCGGTTTCAAAGTAAACGTGATCTCCCAGCTCCAGGCCCAACAGCCGTCCCACGATGATGGCCACGCTGTAGAAATAGGCGGCAGAGGAGCCCATGGCGATCAACACGTCCATGTTGGCGGCGCCGTTTTTCAATGCCTTGTAGCCGTTTACATAATAGTCGCGGCCCACATAAAACTGCACGGGCGTGGCCAGCGCCCACATCAGCCAGTTGACCCACGGCGCA
>JAJRXO010000502.1 GCA_024276255.1 Chloroflexota bacterium
AGGGCCGTGAACGCCGTCGCCACCACCACCGTGGGCATGACAAATGGCAACGTGGTCAGCGCCCGCAGCAATGACTTGCCCGGGAAACGATAGCGGGCAAAGATGGCGGCGGCCGGCAGACCCAGGAGGAGGGCGCCGGCCGTGCTGGCCGTGGCCTGCCACACGGTGAACCACAACACCCGGCCATAATACGCCTTTTCGATCAGGGGCCGCAGGGCTTCAACGGCCAGACGTCCTTTGGGAAAGAGGCTGAGGCGGAAGATGGCTGCCAGGGGATAAAAATAGAACGCGGCCAGGAACAGCAGGGGGATAGCCCACAACAAAATGCGCCCGCCCAGGGCAAGCCATGACCGTCGCCAGATGGGATGATAGGAGGAGGCGGGCGCAGCACGTTGGGGCATGGGCTAAATCAGGAACAGAGAATGATTGAGCGAAGATAAATGGCCAGGATCAGCCTGTCAGCGCAGCATGATGTCCGTCCAGGTTTCAATCCACTCTTCGCGGTGGGCGTCGATCACCTCGGGCAGCAGGATCACCGGATAGGAAGGGACCTTCGCCCATGACTGGAACAGATCACCCACATTCGCCTTGCTGTTGGCCGGATACACGAACATGTGCAGGGGGATATCCTCCTGGAAGGTGGGGCTGAGCAGGAAATCGACGAGCTGGCGGGCGGCCTGCTGATGCGGGCTGGCGGCCAGCACGCCCACAAACTCTACCTGTTCAAAGCTATTGCCCTGGCTGTTTACACTGGCCGTGGGCGGCGCATCGAGCTCGTTGAAATAGACCTCGGCCACAGGGCTGGTGGCATAGCTGACGACGATTGGTCGATCGCCTTCGCCGCCTGAACCCACCGTGAATGCGCCCCAATAGGCGTCGTTCCAGCCTTCGGTGATCTTCACATCATTGGCGCGCAATGCCTTCCAGTATTCCGGATAGTCGGAGCCATAACGCCCCACCGTGATGAATAAAAAGGCCAGGCCCGGGGAAGAGCTGGCGGGATTCTCCACCACGGTCAGGCCCTTGTAGGCCGGATCGATGAGATCCTTGATATCTGCCGGTGGTTGCAAGTTGTTTTTCTCGAACCAGGCGATATCGTAATTGAGCGTGACATAGCCATAATCGACCGGCAACAAACGGTAGCTGGGATCGAGCTGCAGGCGCTGGGGGATATCGGCCAGGGCAGGAGCCTCGTAGGGTGAGAAAAGGTCCGCGGCCAGGGCGCGACTGAGAAATGTGTTGTCGATGCCATAGACCACATCGCCCAGCGGATTATCGGGCGAGAGCAGCAGGGAATTCAGCATCTCCCCGGCATCGCCGCTCTTGAGTATCTTCACCTCTATGCCGCTTTGTTCGGTGAATTGTTGTAACACCGACTCGCTGACATCAAAGCTGTCATGCGTGATCAGCGTCAGGGAAGCCGGTTTTTCAGACGCGGCCGGGGGCCGGGGAACGGCGCAGGCCGCCAGCAACAGAACCAGAAACAGGGAAAAGAACAGGGAGCGCTTGTACATGGGACACCTCGATAAAAACGGAAAGACTCTTTTTGAATGTTGTTTGCCAGCTGAAAGCTGTCATGGAATCTGTCATCGGATGATTTGATATCAGGCAATAGAGGACGGTTGATGAACGACCAGCAGGACGCCGGTTTGCAGGCGGATGGAAGCTTGACTGTCGATCAATTCATTGCTGATCCCGCGGCTGCTCCCCAGGGGCAGGGTGGCCTGATGCAGGCGCCAGCGCAGCCCCTCATAACTGAGTCCAGTCACCTGGGGAGAGAGGGCCAGCACCGAGACCAGATCGCCTGGCCGACCGTGTACAATGATCGAATCACGCACAATCCAGGCTATCTGCCGGCCGGCGAGGAGCGCCATCCGCATGGAATTGTAGCGAGGGCTGGCCAGTAAAAAGAGATTGGCCAGGCTTTGGTCGAAACGACCGCCCCATCCCCCGATCAAGAGCACGTCCTGGCTGCCCCAGTCGAGGGCGCGATCCAGCGCCAGCTCCAGGTCAGTGGCATCTTTGGCC
>JAJRXO010000503.1 GCA_024276255.1 Chloroflexota bacterium
CCGGCGTTGCTCTGCGCCATCAGATACACCCCTTCGGGCTTGACCCGACGCATTTCGCCGATCACGCGGCGGATTTCGTCGGGGCCATTGCCGCAGTTGGCGCCGATGATGCGCACACCCCATTCCGCCAGCTTCTGCACGGCCACCGTGGGAGCGACGCCCATCATGGTATGATAATTGGTATCAAAGGTGAGGGTAGCGGCAATGGGCAGATCACTGACCTGGCGACATCCTTCCACCGCCGCCCGGACCTCATCCAGATCGCTCATCGTCTCGATCACAAAGAGATCAACGCCGCCCGCCGCCAGCACTTTGGCCTGTTCGGCAAAAGCTTCGAGGGCGGCATCAAAGGTGAGCGAGCCCATGGGTTCGAACAGCTCGCCCGTGGGCCCGATGGAACCGGCGACAAAGACATCATCCCCGGCGACCTCGCGGGCCAGAGCAGCACCGGCATAATTGAGCTCCTCCACCCGATCCTGCAGCTTGTGCAGGGCCAGGCGGTATCGCGTGCCGCCAAATGTATTCGTTTCGATGATCTGGGAGCCGGCATCGATATAGCCCTGGTAAATCTGGCGCACCACGTCAGGGCGCTCGACGTTCCAGAGCTCGGGCGCGCCGCCGCCTGTGAGCCCGGCCTCTTGCAACATGGTGCCCATGGCGCCATCGCCGACCAGAAATGGGCTGGTTTCCAGAAAGGTGAAGATATCTCGGGGCATGGGTTACTCCTTGAGTGACAGGGAAAAGACGAAGGTTGAAGTCGGGGAAGGGGTGGGGGTCATGATCGGATTTCCACCCCGACGGGTGAGCCGTTTTTATGACGACTCTTTGGCGGGTGAGGAAAACATCTTGCGCAACAGCTCGGCCTTGTCCGGTTCAGCCAGGGCCATAACAATGTCGCCGCCCTCCAGCACATCGTCACCATGCAGCAGATGACGGCGGGCGCCATGACGGCGGGTGGTGAGCAGAACGTCGGGTGGTAGATCGAGCTCGCGCACACGCTTGCCCGCCACCTGGGAGTTGACTGCCACCTGCAATTCCAGGAATTCGACGCCGGAGTCGGCGCTGGCGCGTTGCTGGCTGGCCCGATCGTACAGTTGTTGCCGATGCACGATGCCCAGCCGATAGGCGCGAATCACAGCCTGGCGGCGGATAATGCCCAACACCTTTTGCGGATCATCGGGATCGACGACAGGCATACGGCCCACATCACGGGCAGCCATGCGTTGCAGGGCCATGCCAATGCTCTCACCGGGCCGGGCCGAGAGGATCGTCTTGGTCATGTAAGCGCGTACGGGCGCATCGGACCAGCCGGGGCGCTGCTTGGCGCGTGTGAGGTCCTGCAGAGTGATGATGCCGGCCAGGCGCTGATTTTCGTCCAGCACCAGGGCCCCGTGATGATGCGTCTGCAGGAAATATGTTTCCAGCTCGGACATAAGCATATCGACGGGTACAGTAGGCGGATCGGTATCCATGATTTCACCCACCAACACGCTGTCGAGGATATCCACATCACGGCCATAGCGCAGCCGCAGGCCGCGGCGAGCCAGTTTGAGGGTGTAGATGGATTCGGGGAAGTGATGATGAGCCACCACCACGGAGATGACCGTAACCACCATCAGGGGCAGAATGACCTGATAGTCGTTGCTCATCTCAAAGGCAATGAGCATGGCAGTCAGTGGCGCCCGCGCCGCGCCCACAAAAACGCCCGCCATGCCGGCCAGGGCATAAGCGCCGGGATGCACGGCAATGGTGGGGAAGAAATGGTTGACGACGAGACCGAACAGTCCGCCCAGCATGGCGCCCATAAAGAGCGCAGGCGCAAATACACCGCCGGAGTTTCCGGAGCCCAGGGTGAAAGCCGTGGCCAACATCTTCAGGATGATCAGGCTGGCCAGCAGCAGCCAGGGCAGGGGCCCCTGAAGTGCGGCCTCGATGGTTCCGAAGCCCGCCCCGAATACGTGGGGCAAGTTCCTGATCAGGGGCCAGCCCACGGCGGCCAGTTTAGGATCCATGCCCGCCAGTTTGAACAGGGGCGGATAGGTGAGGCCCAGCAGGCCCAGCATGGCGGCGCCGACGGCGGGTTTGAGCCACATAGGGGCCTGTTTCCAGTTGTCAAACAAATCCTCTGCTCCATACAGCACCCGAATAAAAGCAATGCCCACATAGGCGGTCAGTAAACCAAGAATTGCATAAAAGAAGAGTTCGATGGGGCTGTTGAGAGCATAGACCGGAATGGCGAAAGCGGATTCGGCGCCCAGGAAGATGCGGCTGATCACGCTGGCCGTGACAGCCGAGATCACCACATTGCTGAGCAGGCTGATGCCGAGATCACCGCTCAGGACCTCGATGGCAAAGGCAACGCCGGCAATGGGGGCATTGAAGGTGGCGGCAATGCCGGCCGCGGCGCCGCAGGCCACCAGGTTGCTGATACGGGCGTCAGACATGCGCAGCAACTGGCCCATGACGGAGCCGAACGTGGAACCCACCTGCACGATCGGGCCCTCACGACCGGCGGAACCGCCGGTGCCAATACAAACGGAGGATGCGATCACCTTGGCGACGGCCACCCGGGGACGAATACGACCCCCGCGTAACACCATGGCCTGCATCACTTCAGGAACACCATGGCCCTTTGCTTCGTGCGCAAAATATGCGATGATGGGGCCGCTGATCAAGCTGCCGAGGATGGGAATCAGCAGCAACCACCAGCGCCCCAGAGCAGGCAGGGCATTGGGGATGGCGCCAAAACTGAAAATGCTTATCCAGGCAATCATTTTGATGAAAAGGACCGCTGCCAGGCCGGTGACAATACCGATCAAAATGGCCGAGATGAGAAGAATGGTTGTTTCGGATGGCTGATATCGATCAACCAGGCGACTCAACGCTCTTGAAAGCCGGCGCATACGCGTCTGTCTGAACAATGCTTCAGCTGTCATGAGCTAACTATAGCCTCCTGAATTCGAGTGAAATGCAAAGCCCTTCATTCTAGCACCAAAGCGCGGTGGGATAGAAAAAACAGTCGCGTTAGATGCACACCAGACAGGCCCCATCCCGGATGCGGCTGCCCTACGAATCGCTTTCCCTACCTCCCTGCCAGTTGCGGCGCGCAGCGGCAATCGATGAAAAAGTCCGCCGCAGATTTTCCTCATCTCCAACGGCCAGCCACGCCTGCCACTGCTGCAATTCGGCCTGAAAATCGGCCAGCGCCGTGAGCACCGCCGAACGATTGGTGAGCAAAATATCCAGCAGCATGTTGATATCCGAAGCGGCCACACGACTGCTGTCGCGGAATCCGCTGGCCGCCACATCCCACACGCGGGGATCGGTGTCGGCGATGTGCCGGGTGTGGGCCACCAGCCCGCAGGCCGCCAGATAAGGTAAATGGCTGATCGCCGCCACCAGTTTGTCGTGGCGAGCCGGTTCCAGGATCATTGGCCGGGCGCCGATGTGGGCCAGGAGCTCATGCACCAGGCTGAGCGTGGCCGGGCTGGTGCGCGGCAGGGGGCACAGCACAAAGGTGCAGCCATGATAGAGGCCGGCTTCGGCTGCCGCCAGGCCAGCCTGTTCTTTCCCACACATCGGATGTCCCCCCAGCGCCTGAACTTGCTCGGGCAGCACGTGCATGGCGCCGCAGATGGCCTGC
>JAJRXO010000504.1 GCA_024276255.1 Chloroflexota bacterium
ATGGTATGCGTGGTCAAAAAACCGTCCTGTACATTTAAGAAGGGCGTCTCTGTGTCCTCGGCCACGCGACGGGCAATCACGGCCAGATCGGCCGCGCCCTGCGCATTGCGGGCAAAAAGCATGCCCCAACCGGTATCGGCCACGCCCATCACATCATCATGACCGGCATGGACATTGAGGCTGTGGCTGGTCAGCGCCCGGGCCCCGATGTGAAAGACGGCGGGCAGGCGCTTGCCGGCGATCACATAGAGCACTTCTTTCATCAGGATCAGGCCCTGCCCTGATGTAAAGTTCGTAACCCGACCCCCGGCCAGGGCAAAGCCCTCGGCTGCCGATGCCGACGAGTGCTCACTTTCGGGCTCCAGAAAAACCAGAGGCTCGCCCCAAAGGTTCGTCTGACCATTGGCAACGGCCTGAGCATAATTGGCGCCCATCACCGTGGATGAGGTGATGGGATAGGCACATGCCCCCTGGGTGATTTGCGTTTCCACCCACGTGATGGCGCCACTACCATCGGTGGTGGTGGGTATGCCGGGATATGGAGGCTGTGAGGGAATAGATGAAGATGCTTTCATGTAAAATCTCCACGATATGATTTGTCACGAGGTGCGCCTTACAGGCCACGCCTCGCGTGTATTGGATACAGTGCAAGATAGAATTATGTTTGATTGTCACCACATCTCACCATTGAGCACCGTGTTGACCTTACAGTTAACCATACTTTGACGATTTTGTCAGTGATCACGATCACGCGGTAACAGGGTGGCGGCGATGGTGGGGTATGATACAATCTCCTGGTTGTACGAATCCTTTGACAGCGTTTGCTGCATCCTGATAAGATGAGACATAACGCACCTTTCATTTAATTGTGGAGTCAACCCAATGGCCTGGATCACCGAACCCGAAGCTTGGATTGCCCTGGTTACCCTTACGGCCCTGGAAATTGTCCTGGGCATCGACAACATCATCTTCATTACCATTCTTTCAGGCAAATTACCTCCTGATCAGCAATCACGGGGCAGGCATTTAGGGCTGCTGATGGCTATGGGTACACGCATTCTCCTGCTGTTGGCTTTGGCCTGGATGATTCAACTCACCCAACCCCTGTTCTCAATACTGGGCAAGTACATTTCGGGACGCGATCTCATCCTGATCATCGGAGGCCTGTTCCTGCTGGCCAAAAGCACTTTCGAGATCCACGAGAAGCTGGAAGGGGAAGAAGGTCACGCTGTGGTCAAAGCCCCGGCATCATTCGCAGGTGTGCTGGTGCAAATCGCCCTGCTCGATATCGTCTTTTCGCTGGACTCGGTGATCACGGCCGTGGGCATGGTGGAACACGTCGTGATCATGGTCGCGGCCGTGATCATTGCCGTGCTGGTCATGCTCGTTTCGATCGATGGCATCAGCACGTTTGTAGAAAGTCACCCCACCATTAAGGTATTGGCACTCAGCTTTTTGCTGCTTATCGGTGTATCGCTGATCGCCGAAGGCCTGTCTTTCCACATCCCCAAGGGTTATATCTACTTTGCCATGGCTTTCTCGGTGTTTGTTGAAGTCATCAACATCCGTCTGCGTAAGGTGTCGCCCGAGCCGGTCAAATTACGCTCGGCATACTCGGTTACCGATCTCCCGACAATCCCCGACAGTCAACGCTGAAGCACAGTGATACACGAAATGATCATCTCTGCAACTCACTCGTATAGTCATTCATGTCTCTGATTCCCATGCCCGATCTGCTGAGTATTCTGGAATTAGGCAATCTGATTCTGTCCTCTGCCATTCTCATCCTCAGCTTTTCGCTGTTTGTTTATATCGTTACCTTCAACCACCACAGTCGTGTGGGGCGTTCCTTTGCCCTGCTGCTGCTGGGGGTCATCATCGTTTATTCCGGCGACATCGTTATCCCCCGCCTGGACTGGCAGGAGAACTGGCTGCGTTTCCAATGGCTGGGCATCGCCCTGGTGCCGGCATCCTATCTCCATTTCTCTCGGGCTGTTTTCCTGGCCACCCGCATGCAATCCGATCGCCGGCGCTGGCTGCTCATCATCCGCTCAGCTTACATCATCAGCGTCTTTTTCGCTCTGTTGGCCATCTTCAGCAACATCCTGGTACAGGCGCCGGCCGGCGCCGAACCGGTCACGTATCTGCAGCCAGGCGGCCTTTTTCCCATTTTCACGATCTATTTCGTGGCCGCCACGCTGTGGGGCGGCTACAACCTGCTGTTGGCGCGTTCCTATGCCCGCACCATGGCCTCGCGACGACCCCTGAACTATCTTTTATGGAGCTTTGCCGCCCCGGGCCTGGGTGTATTCCCCTATCTCATTCTGGCTTCCCGCGCCGGCAATACCTCACCGGCACTCGTACTCGCCCTGGCCAGTATCGCCAATGTGGCTG
>JAJRXO010000505.1 GCA_024276255.1 Chloroflexota bacterium
ATTTCCTGCGGGCTGCTGTAAGCAGCGTGCGCGGCTACAAGGAGCGGGCCCGCGCCGAGGCCGATGGCAAGAACAAGGTCATTGGCTCGGAACTGATGCCTATGCGTGAATTCCGCCAGGAGCTGCTGATGAAGATGGATCGATTCAATGTGGATCGGGCGTTCGCTCGCCGATACCTGAACGATGGCTTTAGCGGCGGCGAAAAGAAACGCGGCGAAGTGCTGCAGATGGCCATGCTCGAGCCCAAGATAGCCATCCTGGATGAGAGCGACTCCGGCCTTGACATCGACGCCCTGCGCATCGTCTCCGACGGCATCAACAAGCTGGTTGCCGACGGCATGGGCGCCCTCTTGATCACGCACTATCAGCGCATCCTCAACTATGTACGTCCCGACAAGGTCAGCGTGTTTTACCAGGGACGCATTGTCAAGACCGGCGGTCCCGAAATCGCCCACATGCTGGAAGAAAAGGGCTATGCCTGGGTGGAAGAAGAACTGGCTCAGGCTCAGGCCTGATCTCCACCCTCCCCCACTCGCACGAGGCTAATACCTATGGCAACTGATATGGATCGCAAGGCCCTTGAGGGCGTTAAAGATGAATATGAATATGGCTGGAGCACGCCGGAAGACTATACATTCAAGGCGCGTAAAGGACTGGATCACGACATCATCGATCAGATCTCGGACATAAAGGGCGAGCCGGATTGGATGCGCGCGTTCCGGCATAAGTCACTCGACATCTTTCTGGCCAAGCCCATGCCCAACTGGGGCGCCGATCTCTCGGGCATCGATTATGATGAAATCTATTTTTACATCAAACCCACCGACAAGTCGGGCGAGAGCTGGGACGATGTGCCCGAGAATATTAAAGAGACCTTCGACCGTCTGGGCATTCCCGAGGCCGAGCGTAAGTTCCTGGCCGGCGTGGGCGCCCAGTACGAATCGGAAATGGTATATCACTCCCTGCGCGAGGAGTGGGAAAAGCTGGGCATCATCTTCGTCAGCATCGAGGACGGGCTCAAGCATCATGAAGAGCTGTTTCGCGAGTATTTCGCCACCGTGGTGCCCCCCACCGACAACAAATTCGCAGCCCTGAACAGCGCTGTGTGGTCGGGAGGCTCGTTCATCTATGTGCCCAAAGGCGTCAAGCTGGATATCCCCCTGCAGGCTTATTTTCGCATCAACGCCGAAAGCATGGGCCAGTTCGAGCGCACCATTATCATTGTGGACGAAGGCGCCAGCATTCATTACATCGAAGGCTGTACCGCTCCCATCTACGATAAAGACAGCCTGCATTCAGGCGTAATCGAGATCATCGTCAAGAAAAACGCCCGCTGTCGCTACACCACCATCCAGAACTGGTCGAACAATGTGTATAATCTGGTGACGCAGCGTGCGATCGCCTACGAAGGCGCCACCATGGAATGGGTGGACAGCAATCTGGGTTCGAAGGTGACGATGAAATATCCGGCTGTGTTCATGGTGGGCGAAGGCGCGCATGCTGAGATCCTCTCGGTAGCATTCGCCGGCAAGGGCCAGCACCAGGATGCCGGCGGCAAGGTTGTACATGCCGCCCCCAATACGTCATCCAAGATCATCTCCAAGTCGATCAGCAAGAATGGCGGTCGTTCGTCGTACCGCGGCCTGCTCAAGGTGGGCAAAGGTGCCCACGGTTCGAAATCGCAGGTCGTGTGCGATGCCCTGATACTCGACGCTATCTCACGCTCCGACACCTATCCCTACATCGAGATCGCCGAGGATGATGTGGAGGTTGGCCACGAGGCCTCGGTGAGCAAGATCGGCGAAGAGCAGTTGTTTTATCTCATGAGCCGCGGCATCAGCGAAGAAGAGGCAACCGGCATGATTGTCGGTGGTTTCATCGAACCGCTGGTGAAAGAACTGCCCATGGAATATGCCGTAGAAATGAACCGCCTGATTCAGCTGCAGATGGAAGGCAGCGTTGGTTAAGCGAGATAACAGTATGACCGTACAAACACAAACATACCAACGATTGGATAACACGGCCGTGCTGGCCATCGGCGAGCGTTTTGCCGAACCGGAATGGCTGCGTCTGGCCCGGGCGGCAGCGTGGCAGACCTTTGAGGCCACGCCGTGGCCCACATACAAAGAAGAAACCTGGCGACGCACCCGCCTTACCGGCTTCAAGCTGGATGATTTTGCCCTGGCCGATGGCGATTCCCCCACCTTTGCCGACCGCCAGGCATTACCGACACACTGGCAGGCCGCGCTCAACCAGATCGACAGCGCCGGCGCCCTGATCTTCGAGGATGGGCAATTGATCTTTGCCGAACTGGATGCGGAATTGCAGGCCAGAGGTGTGGTGTTCAGCGATCTGCGTACAGCCCTGAAAACACACGATGACATGGTGCGGGCGCACCTGGGCGCGCTGGTGCCGACAAGCGAAAATAAATTCGCCGCCCTGCATTATGCCCTCTGGCAAAATGGCACGTTCTTGTATGTGCCCAGGCATGTGGTCGTGGAAAAACCGTTTCAGGTGTTGGTGCACTTCAATGACGGCAGGGCCGCCATGCATCACACGCTGGCGCTGGGCGACGAAAACAGCGAACTTACGCTGGTGGAAGACTTTACGGGAGCAGCCCGGGGCATGAGCAATGCCGTTGCCGAGATCTACCCCATGGCGGCGTCACGAGTGCATTATCTGCGCCTGCAGAATCTGGATGAAACGGCCTGGAATTTCGCCACCATGCGGGCTGCAGCCATGCGTGACAGCCTGTACCGGCAACTGCAGGCCAGCTGGGGCAGTCGCCTGAGCAAGGTATGGATTGATCTGGAGATGGAAGAACCGGGCGCGCATGGCGAGCTGCTGGGCATGTATTTCCCGCAGAACCGTCAGCATATCGATCATCACACCAACCAGAACCATAAACGCGAGCGCGCCACCAGCGATCTGCTGTTCAAG
>JAJRXO010000039.1 GCA_024276255.1 Chloroflexota bacterium
CTATCGCCATGAGGTGCGGGTCTATGCCAATGGTTGGTCGTTCCTCAGCGACACGCCCGCCGAATTTGCCCGCGCCGCCGAGCAGGTGGTGAAAGATGGCTACACCGCCCTTAAACTCTACCCGCTCGCCATGCCCGATCGTCAGAATCCCGACGGTCGTATACGCCACGTATCCCTGCGTTCCTTGCCGGCCGAGGCAGAAAAACTGGCCATCGAGCGGGTGCGGGCTGTGCGAGATGCGGTCGGCCCCGACATCGACATCATGATCGACATGAGCGCCGAACTGACCACCGACGCCGCCATTCGGCTGGGCAACGAATTCACGGCATTCAACCCCTTCTTTTTCGAGGAACCTGTGGATCCGTTCGACGTGGCGGCATTGAAAAAAGTATCCGATCGCGTGCACCTGCCCATCGCCGTGGGCGAGCGTGTATACAGCCGCTACGGCTTCCGTCCTATCCTCGAACAACACGCAGCCGATATCCTCATGCCCGATATCGGCAACACAGGCGGCATCATGGAGGCCAAAAAGATAGCAGCCATGGCCGAAACCTACAACATGCGTGTCTCTCCACACACCTGCGCCGGTCCCGTCTCCACAGCGGCCGCCCTGCAGCTCGACGCCTGTATATCCAACTTCCTGATTCAGGAAATCTATCCCTACCGCTCTCCCGAGCACTTCAACATCGTCGATCACGCACCGGTGTGGGATATTCGCGACAGCATCATGCCCATTCCCGATCGGCCCGGCCTGGGCGTCGAACTCGTGCCGCAGCACGTTCAGCCCTTCCTGTGGGCTGTGTGCAAACGATGACGACAAAGACGAGGAGACCTGCCATGTCTAAAGCTGTGAGCCTCTTGTGGTTGAGTCAGGAAGATGTGATCGCTGCCGGCGGCCTGGACATGGCCGCCACCATGCGTGATCTGGAACAGGTATTTCGCCTGCACGCGGCCGGTGATTATACGCTGCCTGAAAAAATCGTCATGGGTTGGCAGGAAGCGCCGCCGGGCGAACAGGCCGATCACATCAACATCATGCCCGGCTATGCGGGCGGCGATCTGCAGGCGTTGGGGCTGAAGGTCATCGCCAGCTTTCCCCGCAATCCCTACGAGCACGGTCTGCCCCGCGCCTCGGCCCTCGTCATCCTGCACGATACGCAGACCGGCCTGCCCCTGGCGGTGATGGACGACACGTTGATCAGCGCCATGCGCACAGGCGCCGCCACCGGCGTCGCCGCCCGATGGCTGGCGCGTGACGATGTGCAGCGGATTGGGCTGATCGGCGCCGGGGTGCAGTGCCGCACTCAACTCATGGCCGTCAAAGTCGCACGGCCCGGCATTCGCGAAGGCGCCATATTCGATATCCGCCGTCAGCGGGCTCAGGCTTTCGTGGCGGAGATGAACGAACGTCTGGGCCTGGATCTGCGGGTGGAGGACAGCGCCGAGGCCGTAGTGCGCCAGGCGGACGTGCTGGTGACGGCTACCACCACCACCCGGCCCATTGTACAGCACGGCTGGTTGCGCGCGGGCACATTCTACGCCCATGTCTCGGGCTACGAATGCACGTACGATGTCATTCGTCATGCCGACAAGATCATCGTTGACGACTGGCAGCAGGTGAAGCACCGCATGTATTCCACGGTGGCCCTGATGTGGCGGGATGGCGAATTCGCTGATGACGACGTTTATGCCGAACTGGGAGCGATCGTTAGCGGGCGCAAA
>JAJRXO010000506.1 GCA_024276255.1 Chloroflexota bacterium
CTCAACTTTCTGGAAGCGCCCACGCGGGGTGAGGTATGCTATCATGGCCGGGCATACACGCCGCAAAACCTGCCCCTGGCCATACGGCGGCGTATCACGACCGTGTTTCAACGCCCTTACCTGCTCAATGCCAGCGTCTATCGCAACATCAGCTACGGTCTGCGCGTACGCGGCAGTCGCGATGGTCAGGCTCTGGTTGAAGACGTATTGCAGGCGGTGAGGCTGAGCAACCTGCGGGATGCCCCCGCCCGCACGCTCAGTGGCGGTGAAAGCCAGCGCGTTTCGCTTGCCCGCGGGCTGGTGCTCGACCCCGAGATATTCCTGCTCGACGAACCTACAGCCAATCTTGATCCTGCCAACGTGCGCCTGCTGGAAGAAATCATTCGACAGGCCAATCAAGAACGCCATACCACCATCGTCCTCGTCACACACAACATCTGGCAGGCGCGACGGCTGGCGCAACGTGTAGCATTTCTGTTCGATGGTGAACTGCTGGAAGTGACTTCCACCGAGCAATTCTTCACCCAACCTCAACACCCCAAATCGGCCGCATTTATCCGCGGCGAATTGATTTACTGATCATGAGCAAACTCACACATCTCGATGACCGCGGCCAGGCCAATATGGTGGATGTGGCGGGCAAACCCATCACGACCCGCACCGCCATTGCCACCGCCCACATCAGCATGCGACCCGATACCCTGGCCGCCATCCGCGCTGGTGACATCAAAAAAGGCGATGTGTTGGGCACGGCCCGCATTGCCGGCATCATGGCCGCAAAAAAAACGCACGAGCTCATTCCGCTTTGCCATCCCCTGTTGATCACCAAGGTCGGTATTGACTTCGAATACAGCGATACAGGCGTACGCATCACAGCCACGGTGCGCTGTAACGGCCAGACGGGCGTGGAAATGGAAGCCCTGACCGCGGCGTCGGTGGCAGCCCTCACCATTTACGATATGGCCAAGGCACTGGAAAAGACCATGCGCATCGAAGACGTGCATCTGCTCTACAAAGAAGGCGGCAAGAGCGGCCGCTTCGTGGCAGAAAAATAACCCCGAAACCCTATCCCCGCGGAGATCATAGCATGAGAATAACCGTTAAACTTTTCGCTGCACTACGCGATGTCTTTCAAAACAACACCCTGGAGTTGGACCTGCCAGACGACGCCACCGTCCAGGATCTGGTGTCTCGTTTGCGTGAAGACACCCCCGCCTTCAACGCTGACGGCGCCCTGCATGTTGCCATCAATAAGAAGTATGCCGACTCCTGGGAAACACCGCTGCACGAAGGCGACGAAGTCGCCATCTTCCCCCCCGTGGCTGGCGGCCAACAGCAGCGCCGCTTCTGGATCACCAGGGACCCTCTGTCCGCCGATGCGCTGGCCACGATGCTCACAGCTCCGGAACGTGGGGCTATTGTGATCTTCTCGGGCATCGTACGCGGCACCACCGGCGATCTGGAAACCGACCACCTGGAATACGAGGCCTACGAAGAAATGGCCGCGGCCATGCTGGCTCAGATCGGAGCTGAGGTGCAGGAAAAATGGCCGCAGATCCTGGATATCGCCATTGTGCATCGCGTGGGCCGCCTGGAAGTCGGCGAGTCGAGCGTGATGATTGCCGTAGCAGCCGCCCATCGTCAGGGCATGTTCGAGGCCTGTAGCTACGCCATCGAACGGCTCAAGCGCATCGTGCCCGTGTGGAAAAAGGAAGTGGGGCCCGATGGCAGTTATTGGGTAGAGGGACCGCGGGGAGAGGACAGTCCGGCCACGTTTTAGGCAAAAGACGCAAGCGCTGAAAACACGGATGATTTTCTCTTTCCATGTTTTCAG
>JAJRXO010000507.1 GCA_024276255.1 Chloroflexota bacterium
AAGAAACCACAAGCAACTCAACTTCTCGAAGAAGCCGAACTCCTCGCCACCGATGCCGCAACCGTGGCATACACGGCCATGGTTTGCTGCGCGATCTGCTGCCAGCTATAGCGCGCTATCACCTGGCTGCGGGCGGCAGCGGCCCGTCGCTGGGCGGCAGCGGGATCCCGTAGCACCTGCAATATGCCGGCAGCCAGGGCGTCGCTGCGACCCGAAGTCACACAGATGCCTGTCACCCCGTCCTGCACCACTTCCTGCAGGCCCCCCACCCTGGCCACCACCACCGGCGCCCCTGCCAGCATTGCCTCCAGGGCGACGATGCCAAAGGGCTCGTAACGGCTGGGTATGACTGCCACGTCAGCCACGGCATAAAAACGCTGGCGGTCTTCATCGCTGATGAAGCCTGTCATCAGGATATTATCGTGTAATCCCAGATGGGAGATCATCCTGCTCAATTCATGGTCAAAGGGCCCCTTGCCGGCAATGACGGCGCGGGCCTTGGGGAAGTGTCGCAGGATCTCGGGCATGGCCGCGATCAACAAATCCGGCCCCTTGTCGCCCACCAGGCGACCCACAAAAAAGAGCAGGGGTGCATCGTCGGCCACCCATTGCCGACGCCAGTTTTGCAATGCCGGATCATGGCGCGTGTAACTCAGGGGTGTCGTCGTATCAACGCCATTGGGCACCACGTAAATCCTGTCGGGCGATACATCCAGCGCATGACTGATCTCCCGGCGCATGAAGGCGCTGCAGGCGATAATGGCATCGGCGTGCTGAGCAAGATATTGTTCGGCGAGGTGGATACGCTGGCTGAGGGGATTGGAAGTCACATTGCCGTTCATGCGGCCGAATTCCGTGGCGTGGATGGTGACCACCAGGGGCAGGTTCTGCCGGCGACGCAGGTCATTGCCCACATAACCGGCCAGCCAGTCGTGTACGTGCATGAGGCGGTAGTTGTATTGGGGCAATAGTTCCGAGCGGATGAACTCGTTCAGGCGATCGTTCATCTTCCATACCTGCACATCAAAGCTGTGCCCGTCCTGCGGCGTGCTCGCATCCACGCGATACAGGCGGCCATAGCGACCCAGTGGCTCCTGATATGCTCCCTGATCATCAAACCGCGGCACCACCAGGTGCAGCGAAAGGCGATCGGCCAGACGGGGGGCAAGGGCGGCTACATGCGATCCCAGTCCGCCCACACGGTGCAGGCGGAATTCATTGGCGATCATGAGTACCGGGCCGGTTTCGTGATCAGTCATGCAGGGCCTCGTAGAGAATGCAGCAGCGCTCGCCCAGTCGCCGGAAAACCTGAATAGGCGGTGCCTTGAGCCGGGGTAACACCTGGGCCATGGCGTGTCGATTGGGAGCAGTGCTCAGCAGACGCAATGCCTGATCGGTGGCGCTGTAGGCCAGCGCGGCCATGGGCGAGGGCGGCACACCGGCCAGTTGCTGGTAGGCGTCGGCCCACGGCGGCGGCCAAGAGGTAGGTACGGCTATCACCCAGGGCAGATCGTCGGCAGCTTTGCCAGCCCAACCCACAAAGGCATCCTCCAGGGCAACGGAGCCGGCGGCCACCACATTCTGGGGCTGCTCCTGCAACAGCGTCGCCAGCGTATACGGATCACCCATCCACACGACCGGACTGCTGACCGGTCCCGTGTAGGCCAGCGTGGCCGTCAGGCCGAAAGCCTGCAACGCCTGGCGCACATCGTTCTCGCGGCCGGCAAAGGGCACCAGGGGGCCGGCCAGCGCGTCCGGCTGGGGCACCAGGCTAAGCGTGGGTAGCTGGGCAGAGGCCAATGCCGGCCATGCCACCTGAGCCGTATGTCCCTGCGGCGGCCCCAGCACCAGCACGATGTCCGGATCGACAGCCAGCTGGGCGGCCAGCCTGGCAGCCAACGCCGGGTTACTGTCGTCGTTGAGGGCCACCAGCTCCACCCGCGGGCGCTTGTCCGCGCTGTTCCATTCGCTCAGGCGCAGCTTCACCGCGTAGAGAATACTGTAACCCAACGGCCGCGAAGGGCCCTCAAAGGGGGCGATGAGCCCGATCTTGACGACGGGGGGCGTGCTGGCCGGCAGACAGGCGCTGATGGTCAGCGCCGCCAGCACCATGATCCCCATCATCCACACATACCCGGCCCACCTGCGGGGGGGTTGGGGGGCAGGAGAAAGGCCAGGGTGCGAACGGCTTGTCTTCATCATACTCTGTCAGCGTTGGAAGGTCTGGACGTTGAGCTGATGTTCGGCGCCGGTGTTTGAGAACACATGCGCCCCGCCTGAGCTGGCGACGAAGAAGCAATAGTCGGTCTGGGCAGGATATAGCACGGCCTTGATAGAGGCCAGGCTGGGACTGTCGATAGGGCCGGGCGGTAACCCGGGATAGAGATAGGTGTTGTAG
>JAJRXO010000508.1 GCA_024276255.1 Chloroflexota bacterium
CTGGTATGCGGGCAAGCGCTGCCACGACCAGGTGGCATGATCGCTGGCCGGAGGAATCTCCATGTGGTGCATATCCCCATCGTCCATCGTCACCCAAAACGAATTCTCATTCCACGAGAGCCCAATCACCCGCGCCCACACATCATAGCGGCCCTTGTGCGGGGCCACGAAATCGAATGTGGCCGAGCCGTAACTGGCCGTGGTCACATAGGCACAGGCGGAAGCGCCGGCGTCCTGAGCTACGATCATCTTGGGGGCCAGGCGGGCCTGCTCGGCCTCCTGAAGCCAGAAAAAGCCGGGCTCAGGCGATATAGGCAGCACGGGTGAGACGGCCAGCGCTCCCAACCTGGCGTCCAGGATATAAAGCTGATC
Organism: Chloroflexota bacterium; assembly: GCA_024276255.1. Lineage (GTDB taxonomy): Bacteria > Chloroflexota > Anaerolineae > J102 > J102 > JAADGC01. The sequence goes on from JAJRXO010000508.1 coordinate 373, forward strand.
GTCGATGGCCTGCAAACCCGTCATGGTCTCCTGCGTATGCAGGCGGCCCAGATCGGTGGGACGAAGCAGATTGCTGATGTCCCAGCTGTGTACATTCCCCTGATCATCACTAAACGCCATGAACGAAGATGTGACAGCAAGCTGTGTGGGAGCATAGGGCATAGGATAGGTAGTCACATCGACCAGGCGTCCCGTGTCCAGGATACGCAGGACGCGTATGTCATTCTGGCCGTGATCAGTTTGGGAGATGAAGAGATAAGGAGAACGATAGCTCACAGTATTCACCCGGTATTCCGATGCCCAGTAGCAACAACTATCGCCCAGCGATAGGTTCGCAATCTGCTGCAGTTCGCCCCTTTCAGACACCTCCCAGGTCGTCAGCTCAAAGTAGTACCGCCAGCGTCCATCGCCTGCACCATGGCGCTGAGTCTCGAGTAATGTATAAACATAATGACCATCACTGAGAATCGCCCGATAGGGCTGAAATCCCAGCCGGGCCAGATGCACATTCTGAAAGGCAGCCGGATCAGAAATGTCGGCAATGTAAATGCCGTCCAGATCAAAGATAAGCAGCCAGTGATCGGCGGCAACGATATCGTCCAGCCAGGTGCCGGCGGGATCCGACAACGTCGCCAGAAGGCGGGGGGCGGCCGGCTGCGAGCTATCGAAGGCGTAAAGTGTGTGAGATGTGCGCAGGTAAGCGGTGGAGCCAACCGTCAGCACCTGATAGATGCGCTCGGGAACAGACAGGAAGTGTAACGCCGGCATCGGTCCCTCGGGGTTGATGGTGGCAACAGCCCCGGCAAAGCGCCCCACAAGCGTGCCGTTAGGGCCCGGCTGCAATTCATGGACGCCGGAGGTTAGGTATTGGCCGACTGCGGTGGGGGCTTGCGGATCACTGACATCAACCAGGATGAGGCCCGGCAGAGAGGGTGGGGGCCAGTGTGGTACCTGCTCGTTCATCACAAAGGCGATGTTTCCCTGAACGGCCAGCCGCGACGGTGCATATACCGGCAGCCGCCCCACCTCCCGGGCCTGGGTAGGATGCGAGATATCGATGATCTGCAAACCGACCTGACGGCAGACAATGTAAAGACGCTGATCCCTGGCAACGACATCCTCGACGCCCCAGCAACTGTCATAATCCTTGGGGAAGACAACCTGTAGCTGGTGGGGATTCCTGAGATTCCATGTAAATATCTCGTATTGGCCTGTGACATAGAGCTGTTCTCCATCTCCGGCTATCTTCGATCTGAAGTCGGTTTCGATGGTGGCAAGGGGGGTCGGCGTCTCTGGTTGGCTGAGATCCCAGGCCTGCACGTGAGCGTACCAGGCAGTGTACAGATTTTTGTACGTGACGTATGCAATATCTTTTTGGATGATGATATCCATGGCCGAGAGGGACTCGGGCGCTGGTAGATGCCGCACAACATCGGGGTGCCGAGGATCGCTGACGTCGATTACCAGCATGCCGTAGAGCCGCACCGTCACATACAGCAACTGATCTTTGCGCGCCGCCCGCCAGGCCATGCCCGAAAGGGGCGTAAAGCTGAGGAGTCGGGGCTGGCTGGGATCAGTGATATCGAAGACGGCCAGCCCTTTGTAGCGCACGATCACATA
>JAJRXO010000509.1 GCA_024276255.1 Chloroflexota bacterium
GGGCTGGTCGTTGCCAGGGTAAAAGGCCACCACTTGCAGCGCAAGGTGGCCAATGGCCGGGCTGCGCAATTCCAGGCGGCCAGGGGCAGGCAGTTCCAGCATGAGGAAGTCCTGCGCATAGGGCGCCAGGCGTCCATTGCCTTGCTTCTGGCTGAACCAGTCCGCGTTTTGCATACGGCCCTCGATGCTTACTCGCGGGAACTGATCGCCATCGCGCCAGCAATAGGGCGCGGCAACCGGGCAGGCAGCCGCATTGGTGAGCGCCACCGAAAACTGTTGCAGCAGAGGACGCAGGCGAAGCCGCCGTGTCTGCAAAGCCGAGACCACGGCATCCATACCATCCTTGGTCGCTGCTCGCAGCCATACATCGCGTACCAACTCCGGCGACAGGTGCTGGTCGAGCCACATGGGAAGCAGGGCCATTGCATAGGGATGTTCATCCAGGGGGGCGTCGGGATTCAGGAAAAGCGGCGGCAGCAGGTCGAGATAAAGGTTGATCTCATCGAATACCCGGTCTTCACTCCAAACCGCCCAGGCTTCCCACAACCAGTCGGCTGTTTCGTTGCTATCGATGCCAAATTGCAGGACGTGCATGTATTCGTGAGCGAAGGTCACGCGGACGAGAGCGGTCGGAGGCACTGCCAGGCCGCTCATGTCATTACTCAACACCATGAACGCCGAACAAGCCGCTGTTTCGATGGCCGGTGTGGCGCTGTTGTCGCGGCATGAACTTTCATCGAATTCCGTATAACCCAGATACACGCGCTGCAAATTCAGCAGATAGACATCAGTGCGGTCATCTCCGCCGCGGGGCTCATCGTGTTGCGGCCGCGGCCATTGCAACTGTCGGTGCAGAGTGGCCCATGTTTTTTCTGCTGTCGTGGCCAAGAACTCGACATAATCTGGAATGTGGTTTCCATTTCGGTCAGCCGTACCCACTGCATCGCGACCCACCAGGGTGTAATGCACGCGAAAATGATCCGTGTCGTAAATCTCTTCAGCCGGCAGGGATGGACGCTGGGCTGCCAGGCGACTGAGACTGGCATCGGGACGGGTGGAGCGATGTAAGTGACGCAGGAGTAAGCTGGCGCTGGGCTCGGGGATGGCCGGGCGCAGGAATTCCGGCAGGGTTTCGGGGGCCACAATGGAACGAACCTGCCAGGCCGACACGCTTTCCGGCGGCAACAGTCCCTGTTGCACTGCTGTTGTCAGTAACTGGCTAAACGTGCGGTCGCGAGGCATGGCAGCCGCCGGAGGGGCAGGGACGATGCCCACAGCCAGGATCAGGATAAGGCCGAGCAGCAGCAAACGAGAGTGTAGGTTGATCATAAAGGACAGATGTCTCCGTATAAACGGCTTCTATTGTAGTATGACGACGCTCTGACGCCAATCCGTACAGGTGAGGTGGGATTTTCATGACGGCCAGGATTTTACCTTGAGCCTGATTTTGCGCTACACTAGCCTGCGCTCCCCACATATCACCAACAGAGGAGATTCTTTAACTTTTATGCGTAAATCGATTACCGGATTCCTGGTGGGACTGGCATTGATCGCCATGATCAGTGCGGTTTTTCCAGCTTTGAATACTCCCGTCCTGGCCCAGTCAGGACAAGATCTTGAGGCGCAGTCGAGCCGCGTCTTCGATACATCCTGGCAGCTCAACCCACCTGTGATCGATGGCGATCTCAGCGACTGGTCTGCTTATGAGCATGTGATGCTAAACAGTGACACCGCGGATTCGGTTTTTGGCGGTGCGCCGCCAACAGCCGCAGATATCAGCGGGTGGACGGCCATCGTCTGGGATAGCCAGTGGCTTTACCTGGCACTCAATGTCACTGACGACGCGGTTGTGCGTAATTCACGCGATTGGACGCACGACGACATGGCCGGTTATGTGTTCGATGTAGATAACGACGGTCAGTTGGGGGTAGAGGATATGCGTTTCACCCTCAGCCCCGACGGCGTGGTGACTTTCAATGGTGGCTGGCCTTTTGGCGTGCAGTGGGAGATCAACCGTACTGCCGAGGGCTGGCAGGCAGAAATGGCCTTCCCCATCGTATTCTTTGGTTCCGATTTTCTTTCGAACGCCCAGGTGGGTTTCAGTTGGGGTTTGCAGGACGATGATGGTCAGGATATTGAAAGCCAACTGATATGGGGTGGCAGCTCCTACACGTCGCCCACACCTGATGAGGGACTGCTACGTTTCATCAACGGCCCCACCCGTTCGTGGCTTAGCTTTCGGCCGGGAGACGCCGGATGGGCGGGCATCGAGGATACCACACTGAATTCCTGGCCCGGCAATGAGGTAAAGAATTTCGGTTCCGATCCCATATTGGCGATTCGCGGCAATTATCAGTGGCACGCCGCCATGAAGATTAATTTACCCGATCTGCCTGTGGGCGCCCGGCCTTTGAAACTGCGCCTGCACATGTCGCTGGCCGACATCCCCAATAATCCCAACAATAGCGGCGCCACCTGGGCGCGGGCCTATCCTCTGTTGCGGCCCTGGGATGAGAACAGCGCCACCTGGGTGCAGGCTGCTACCGGCACGCCCTGGGCCCGTGCGGGCGCTGAATCCATTGGCGTGGATCGCGCTGCTCAGCCTGCCGGCGAGGCCCATGTCATTTCCACTCAACGCGAGTTCACCTGGGACCTGAGCAGTATCGTGGATGAATGGTTCCAGAATCCGGATCAAAACTATGGGCTTGTATTTCGGGGTGAAGACGGCGACAATGTGCTGTATCAGTTCAACTCGGCTGATTGTACGCCTGCTGCTTCCTGTGGCCCCTGGATTGAAGTCTACGTTGAATTTCCGCCACCCACGGCAACGCCTTCTCCCACCGTAGTACCCACCGATACGCCGACTCCCACCAACACTCCCACGCCTACGGTCACGCCCATCCCTACTGATACCCCCACACCCACTTTCACACCTTCGCCTACCCTGACACCTACTCCCACCGATACCCCCACACCCAGCCCTACCGAAACCCCCACTGCCAGCCCCACAGCAACTCCCACACCCAATTACCCACTGTTTTTACCTATGCTGGTACAGCCTTAGCTGGCCTTGCTCCTGAATGCTCAGCCCCGGCAGCACCGCTGTTGGGGCTGTTTTCGTTGCGCACAGTTTGCTGCCAACACGATGACGATGTGCCTGCTGTTTGCGGCTGGGCGTCATAGCTCTTATAATTTGTTGTTGGTATGTGCACAAGTAGAGCGCTTAATCCGGCACAGATGCCACAATTTAACTATGCGTACAAAATATATTCGTAATTTTTCAATCATCGCCCACATTGATCACGGCAAATCGACCCTGGCCGATCGGCTGTTGCAGATCACCCACACCGTCAGCGATCGTGAATTGCAGGAGCAGATGCTGGATAGCATGGACCTGGAGCGCGAAAAAGGCGTGACCATCAAGGCCTCGGCTGTGCGCATGGAGTACACGGCTCAGGACGGGCATACCTACGAACTGAACCTGATCGACACCCCCGGCCATGTCGATTTTGGCTACGAGGTGTCGCGGGCACTCAAGGCCTGTGAGGGGGCTCTGCTAGTGGTGGATGCGGCGCAGGGCGTCGAGGCGCAGACCCTGGCAAACCTCTATCTGGCCCTGGAGCAAGACCTGGAGATCATTCCCGTGATCAATAAGATCGACCTGATCTCAGCCCGTCCCGATGAGGTGGCCCAGGAGTTGGAGGATCTGATCGGCGTCGATGCACTGGA
>JAJRXO010000510.1 GCA_024276255.1 Chloroflexota bacterium
CCATACCCCTGAGCCCAGCCACACTCCTGAGCCCACGGATACGCCTGAGCCCAGCCATACGCCCGAGCCCAGCCATACTCCGGAGCCTACGGACACCCCTGAGCCCAGTCATACGCCCGAGCCCAGCCACACCCCCGAGCCCAGCCATACGCCTGAGCCCAGCCATACGCCTGAGCCCAGTCATACCCCCGAGCCCACGGACACACCTGAGCCCACGGGTACACCTGAACCCACTCGCCCTCCGGTTACACCCGAACCCGGCGACAAGTTCAAATTCCGCGGCACCATTGAGGCCATGTCTGCTGACCAGTGGACTGTAGGTGGCTACGATGTGCTGGTTGATCAGTCCACGGAGATCAAGGAAGACAACGGCCCCGCCACCGTGGGCGCAGTCGTCGACGTGGAAGCCGTCGCCCGCAACGATGGCAGTCTCTACGCCCGCGAGATCAAGGTGAAGGAAAGCAGCGAGGATCATGACAAGATCGAGTTCAAGGGCCTCATCGAAGCCATTAACGGCGACGTGTGGACCATTGCCGGCCGTGACGTCCTGGTCGATGCTGCCACCGAGATCAATGAGATGCACGGCACAGCCGAGGTGGGCGTAGCTGTAGAGGTGAAAGCCGAACAGCTGGCCGATGGCAGCCTGCATGCATTGCGCATCAAGGTGGAATCGCCCTCCAGCCCCGACATGCCCGAGGTTGAGTTTACGGGCGCCATCGAGAGCATGGGGGCCGATCAGTGGACCGTCGCTGGCCAGACCCTGCTCGTCGATGCCCGCACCCAGCTCGTAGCCGAACATGGCCCCCTGGAAGTGGGCGCTGTGGTGGATGTGAAAGCCCGCCAGCAGCCAGACGGCAGCCTGTGGGCCGAACGTATTCGCAGCCGCAAGCCCGAAGACGCCAATCGACCTGAGTTCGAATGGCGGGGCGCGGTGGAAACCATGAGCCCGGTGAGCTGGACCGTTGCCAGCCAGATCGTGCTCATCGACGCCGATACCATTATCGATGAGACCGAGGGTCCGGCGGAGATCGGCGCCCAGGCCAAGGTCAATGCCGTGCAACTGGCCGATGGCTCGTTGCTGGCCCGCCGTATCCGCATCGAGAACGATGTCCCCGACAGCAACCGCATGGAATTCCGCGGCCCCATCGAGGCCATGTCGCCCGATGTGTGGACGGTGGCCGGTCAGCCCCTGCTGATTGACGCCGGCACCGTTTTTGAAAACCTCGAACGGGCCGATCTCGGCGCAACAGCCGAGGTAAAGGCCCAGCGACAGGCCGATGGCAGCCTGTTGGCCCTCAAGATATCGGTCGAAGGCAATCATGCCGACATGCTCAGCTCCGTGGAATGGAGCGGCCCCCTGGATGGCTGGGACGCCAGCGCCTGGGTGGTAGCCGGTCGGCAGGTACAGCTCAGCCCCACCACCCAGATTGAGGGCACGCCCCAGGCCAACGCCTATGTGGAAGTCCACGCCCGCCTGCAAAGCGACGGCAGTCTGGTTGCCACCCGACTGCGTGTGAAGAACAAAGCGCTTGAGGTCGAGTGGCAGGGCGCGGTGGAAAGCATCGCCCCTGACATGTGGCAGGTCGGTGGCCGCCAGGTCATGGTCGATGCCCGCACTGTCTTCGATGAAAGCCGTGGCCCCCTGGATGTCGGCGTCTGGGTAGAGGTCAAGGCCATGCAACAGCCTGATGGCTCACTCATCGCTCTACGAATCAAGGTGGAAAATTGATGCAAGCTAAGGCGAATGTTTGGATGAAATCCACTCTGCGCACCTTTGTTTTGTTTCTGCTCGGTGCTGGTCTCGTGCTCGCCCTTTACCGGGGGGCCGAGGCCAGCCCTCTGCTCCTCTCGCCGGCCGGCGTTGATGCACGGCATCCCGAGATCGTCGTCAGCGCCGGCCAAAGCGTCCATGTCGTGTGGGAGCAGGATGGCGGCATCTGGCACCGCATGCGGCGCCAGGGCGTGTGGACGGCGCCCACACGCATTGTAGCCAGCGGCGAGCACCCTACCCTGGCGGCTGCGCCCAGCGGCGATATCGTGTATCTCGCCTGGTCTCAGGTCTTCGGTGACAATCTGGAGATATTTGCCAGTCGTTGGGATGGTTCGTCCTGGTCAGTGGGGCAAAACGTCTCCAGCAACGATGGTGGCTCGGCCACGCCGGCGCTGGCAGTGGCGCCCACCGGCGATGTACATCTCCTGTGGTCCGACACCAGCAGCGGCAGCCCCATCCTCTATCATGCTGTATCCCCGGACGGCCTGGCATGGCCAGACGTCACCCCCCTTCCGGATCTGCGCGGCAGCAATCCCACCGCTGTGTTCGGCCCTGATGGCGCCCTCCACGTGGCCTGGCAATACCGGCCCAGCTTCAGCGAGAAGAACCGTATCTGGACCAGCTCGCTGCAGGGAACATGGCGTACGCCCGTGGCCCTGACAGATGGCAGTACCCATGCGCTTGCTCCCCGCCTGGCCGCGAATGCGACGCAAATGGCCCTGACCTGGCAGGAAGGCAGCAAGGTGCGGCTGGCTGAGTGGCGCAACAATGCCTGGCAGAGCTGGTTGATCGATAAAGGCCTGGGCGCGGATGTAGGTTTAACGCAAAATGGCACCTTGTTGTGGACCTGGACGAGCAGTCAGGGCGTTCACTATCGCTTCTGGCATGGGGCCTGGTCATCTACCTATGACTGGGGGCAAAGCGCACAGAGCCGTGCCGATGCCCGCCTGGCGACCGCCGGCAACCAGACTTATGCGGTGTGGACGGAGAATGATGGCCAGAACTGGCAGGTCCTGTTCGATGAATTATCGCCCGCCAATCTCTATATGCCGATTGTGCTCAGATGATGAGGTAGCAGGCAGACAACATTGCTGATTCTGACGCTGCTGCAATCCCTTGACGACTCAATACAATCTTCGGTTCCTGCAGATGAGGCCGAATTGGTGCGACGCGCCCAGCTTTTCGAGGAAGCTGCCTGGCAAATGATCTATGACCGCTATTACCCCCGGCTGTTTGGCTACCTGTATTACCGCGTTCGAGACCCCGATCTGGCGGAGGATCTCACGGCGCAGGTATTCGAGCGCGCGGTCAAGCATATCAGGCGGTATCGTCATAAGGGAAGCCTGGGCGCCTGGCTCAACCGCATCGCCCACAACCTGGCGCACGATGCATATCGCCGCCAGAAAGCTCGCCCTCCCTCACCCCTGGAGTTGAAAGAGGAATGGATCAGCGCGGACAGCGATCCGGCGGCGACCGCAATTCGCAACGAATCGCAACAATATCTGGCGCGCGCCCTGGACCGCCTCACACCCGAACAGCGAGAAGTCATTCTATTGCGTTTCATAGCACGCCTATCAGCTCCCGAAATTGGACGCCGCCTGGGTAAAAGCCCAGGCGCCATCAAATCCTTGCAGCATCGCGCCCTGGCCGCCCTGCGCCGTGAACTGGAGGCCTTGCAGTATCATGGTTAGTCGCGAGCAGCGTCTGGATGCTGCCATCGATCGCCTGCTGGCCGGAGAGCCGGTACGTGATCTCGATGCCGATCTGCAAGATCTGCTGGTTGCCGGCAGCGGCCTGTTGGCGGCTCCCATTCCGCCGCCGGCGCAGCATGTCGCCCGGCAGCGCATGTTGGCGGCCGTGCGTACGGCGCAACAGCAACGATCGCTATTCGGTGGGTGGGGCAACCGCTGGATGTGGCAGCGCGGGTGGCCTCGCCTGCACCTGGCTCCCGTGCTGTCCTCGGCCGCGGTGCTTGTGGTCGTGCTGTTTATGGTATTGTTTTCTGGCAGCGCCTTGCCCGGCCAGCCTCTCTATCCCCTGAAACGCGGCACCGAGATCGCCCGCCTGCTGTTGTTGCGCACACCGGCCCAGAAGGTTGCATATTACATCCAGCTGGCCGACACCCGGTTGAGTGAGATGGAGCAGGTGCAGGCGCAGGGACTTTCTGTGCAGCGCGAGACCCTGTCTGCTTTTGGCTCAGCCTGGCAGGCAGCCCAGAACATCATGGGTGACCAGCAGGCCCCCTATCGCACCGCCGCCGCTGAACAGGGCCGGCGTTTGCGGCAGCTCGTGCCAACCCTGGCGCCGGACATGCAGATCGCGGCCCTGGGGTTCCTGGAGCAGCTTGATCGCATCGCCAGCAGCCCCATCCCCTCTCCTACTCCAACTCCCTCACCCGCTCCTTCCACGACGCTGCCGGCAATCACGCCGGCTGGAACCCCGCCCATCGCTGGCGAGGAGCCGATCGCAGCCACGGCCACGCCCACCATTCGGGTTGTTGCGGCTACCCCGACCCCCGCACAGACTCCGCATCCCGGCTCCTCACCCACCTTCACGCCTGTCCCCGCTCCCCGGTTCGACTCCACGCCCGACAATACGCCAACGCCTACCCCAACGCCAACAACGACCTCCTCAGACCGCGATACGGCAACGCCCACGCCAACCCCCAGCCCCACGTTTCCGCTCCCCTCCACACTGGTTACCAGCCCGACCATCACGCCCACACCCACGCCTACACCTGAAGCGACTGCCACCGACACGCCCACGCCACATACGACAGGGACCGCTACCTCCACGCCTCACTCTACGGAAACCGCAACGCCTACGCCGCAATCGACGGCAACACCAACGCCCACCCCGACCCATACGCCAGAGCCCACCGAAACGCCCACGCCTTCTCATACGCCGGAACTCACCGAAACGCCGACGCCTTCTCATACGCCGGAACCAGGCGCCACAGTATCGCCGACGACCACGTCCACGCCAGCAGAGACGCCTGAGCCCACAGCTACACCCCATCCCACGCATCGCCCTGAGCCCACTGAGACGACTGAGCCCACGGAGACGCTGGAACCTACCGACACGCCGGAACCCACTGAACCGCCGGAGCCCACGCATACACCGACCCCCAGGTTCACGCCACCGCCCACGCCTCGCCCCACCATCACGCCCACCCCACGCAAGACGCCGGGCCCGACCCACACACCGCCAAAACCAACTCACACACCCGAACCCACGCATACGCCGCAGCCCAGCAAAACGCCGTCACCCACCGGGCCGCCTGCGGCAACCAGTACCCCGACCAGGCACCCCCGTCATACGGAAACGCCTGAGCCCACGGAAACGCCCGAGCATGGAGAAACCCCCGAGCCCACAGACACCCCCACGCCTGTAACCGGCTTCAGGGGATAGGCCGGGCGAGGGAACGGGGCCGCAAAAATCCTGCCACTTGACCAGCCATGCCAGGTATGTATTACAATACATCCATGCGCGTGGCGTTTTATCAATCTTCCCCCCAACATCTTTACGGAGGTCAAATCGACCTCCTGCGTTATTTTCAGGCGCTCGATCGTAGTAGTATTGCCCCCTATGTGCTTGTGCCGGGGCCGGGGCCTTTTGCGCAGCGAGTACGGGCGTTGGGCCTGCCCCTGATCACGCTCCCCCTGCCGCCCGAGCTGGCGCAAACCGGCGGAGCATTATTGCGTGGTTCCCTGGTCGACCGCCTGCGCCAGGCAGCCCTGCTGCTGCCGTGGAATCTCCGTCTGGCTCGGCGATTGCGCGGCCTGGGTGTGCAGGTGCTCTACGCCAACAATCGGCGGGCGGTGCTTACGGTGGGCATGGCCGCCCGTATGGCCGGGATCCCTCTGTTCTGGCATATCAAGCAGGCCAATGCCGGCCGCGGCTGGATGGACTCGGCGGCCATGGCCCTGTGCACTTACGCGGCCGGTTGTTCGACGGACGTGGCAGCAGCTTTCCGCCGCCAGCATCCCCGCCGGGCTGCCCGTATTGGTGTGGTGCCCAACGGCATCCCCCTGGATGTGTTTGCTGTTCCCGGCCCTGGCATGCGTAACCAACTCGGTATCGCCCCGGAGGCCGTGCTCATCGGCCAGATCGGCAGTCTCACCCCGCGTAAGGGCGTGGATTTATTTGTGGAAGCCGCCCTGCGTCTGGCCGCCCAGTTTGATGGCCTGCACTTCGTACTTGCGGGTGAGGCCCCTTCTGCGTATGCTACATACAAGCAGGCCTGTCTGCGCCGTGTTCAATCCTTGCAGGCGGCCGGCCGATTTCATACACCTGGCTGGGTGGACGATGTACCCAACCTGCTGCACAGCCTGGATGTATTAGTGTTGCCCAGCCGTATGGAAGGATTCGGCCTGATCGTGGCCGAAGCCGCTGCCGCCGGTGTGCCGGTCGTGCGCACGGCCAGCGGCGGCCATGACGAGACGACCATCGACGGCGAAACCGGCTTCATCGTGCCCGTGGATGATCTCGACGCCCTGGTGGCCCGTCTGCACCAGCTGATCTGCGATGCGGACCTGCGGCAGCGCATGGGCCAGGCCGCCCGACGCCATGCCCGCGCGCATCTGGGGCTGGATCGTTTCGTCGATGCCCTGTCCACCGCCCTTGAGCACACCGCCCAACTCTCCTAATTCCCCCTGCCATGACAATTGATCCATCACAGATACGTGTCGGCCACGTCATCACCCGTTTTCATGGCGCTGGCGGCGCCAAGAACACCATCATGACCTGCGCCGGACTGGTGCGGGCCGGTTATCAGGTTGATCTCATCGTGGGCCACAGCGCGGATCGCTGGCGCGCAGGTGACTCTGGCGTGAATTGGATCCAGGTGCCCAGTCTGCGGCGACCCCTGCATCCGTTGTACGATATGCAGGCTGCCAGGGATCTGCTGAAGCTATTTCGACAGCGCCGTTATCACATTGTGCATACGCATCTGGCCAAGGCCGGTATTGTGGGCCGTTGGGCAGCACGAAGGGCCGGCGTGCCCTTGATCATCCATAGCCTGCACGGTGCGACATTCAACCCCACGCAATCATGGCTCACGAACACCCTGTACCTGACGCTGGAGCGCATGGCAGCCCGCTGGAGCGATTGC
>JAJRXO010000511.1 GCA_024276255.1 Chloroflexota bacterium
CCAAAGACCTCATCCATGTAAAGCAGGGCGCGCAGGCTGGTGGTGCCCGACTGCTGACGCATCCAGGTAATGAGCTGTTCGAGCAGCAGGGTGACGAAGAACATGCGCTCGGCTTCGTTGAGATGCGCAATGTAGAAAATGCTGTGCCGCGGTTTGCCCTCGGGCGTATGCAACAGGCTGGCAATATCCAGGGTCTCGCCCTGTAGCCAGGCTGCAAAGCTGGGGGAAGCAATGATGTTATTCAGGGCCATGGCCAAACCAAAGCGATCTTTGGCCGGGAAGAAGGTGTCGATGTCAAATACCCCCAGCTGCCGCACAGGCGGATTCTGGATGGCCGTAATGATCTTGGCGATATCGAGGTCTTCCCCCTGTTTCCAGGTGTATTCGAAAATGGTGGAGAGCAAGATATGCTCGCGGCTGCGCAGGGGATCGGCGTCGATATCGACCAGTCCCAGCAGGGCGCTGACCACACCCTGGATCTGTTCGCGCAGCAGCTCGGCATTGTCGTCCCAGTCGAGCTGCGGGGCGCGGAAGGAGGAGAGGATAGAGATGGGCAGGCCGGCGTCGGAGCCAGGGGTGTAGATGCGGTATTCGGTGCTGTTTTTAAGCATGCGGATGCGCTCAGGGCCTTCGCCCCAGCTGGCCAGGCCCTTGCGCCACGTATTGGCGATCTTGCGGGCATATTCGGATACGCTCAAACCTTTGCGCCGGGCATCGTCTATATTGACCCAGGGTTCGAAATCCTCCGGCGCCAGGTCGGGGAAGGTTAGCAGGAGGTTGGTGATGTCGCCTTTGGGATCGATCAGCAGAGCTGGTACATTGTCGATGGCGGCTTCTTCCAGCAGGTCGATGGCAAGGCCCGTCTTACCGGAACCGGTCATGCCCACACACACGGCGTGTGTGGTGAGATCACGAGCATCATACATGACCAGATCATCGGTCAGCTCACCTTTTTCGATATCGATTTCTTTGCCGAGATAGAAGGCTCCCAGTTTTTCAAATGGTTGCAGCATAGCTGGCTCCTGCAGGGCATGGGTATGAAGGGGTCTTTTACATTGTCACAGGATAGCTCGGTCCCTTTGACCAGGGGCGACCTGAAGGCAAGCTTGAAGGTCGAGCCTAATGAGATCGGCGCCTTCGTCGGCCCGATCCGCCTGGTCACTTTTATTTTAGCGCAGACTGGCAATGGGCGAAAGTCGGGGAAAAGGGATGCCAATCGTTCAGGCAGCGTTGCTGCGGCGGCGCATGAAATCGAGGATTCGGGGCATGGCGCGGGTGTAGAGGCGATAAAGCGTCGGCCGGGGGGCGTAATCCCAGGCGCCGATCCAGCGCCGGAATGTGCCGCCAAAGCCGATCTTGAAGCGATAGACTCCCCACATGGGATCGTTCTCGTCGAGTTCGTCGGGCGCGCCCCACCAGTCGTAGGTGGAACAACCCTGGGCTTTGGCCCAGCGCATGGCCTGCCACTGCAGCAGATGGTTGGGCATGAGACGTCGGTGCAGGTTGCTGGAGGCGCCGTAAAAATACCAGGCCGTGGGGCCAAAGCGAAAGAGAAATACACCGGCGATCGGCTGTTCTGCGACCGTGGCCAACAGCAATTGCCCCAGACCGGCCTCCTGCAGGCGCCGCATGACCCGCAGATAGTAGGAGCGGGGGCGGATGAGAAAGCCGTCCCGTTGCGCGGTCTCAGCGTAGAGCCGGTAAAAGGTCTCGAAGTCGGCGCTGGTTTGCACCTGCACCCCGCGGCGGGCAGCCAGGCGGATGTTGTAGCGGGTTTTGGCTTTCATGGCCGCCAGCAGGCTGCCTTCATCCGGCTGCAGGTCCGAGAGCACGGTATTGCG
>JAJRXO010000512.1 GCA_024276255.1 Chloroflexota bacterium
ACCAGCAGAAACGCCAGCAACACCCCCAGGTGGATGCGCGTGCCGAAGAGATGCGGCATGCGGGCAGCAGCCACGAACTGGGCGCTTTCCGGCAGATAACCATTCGGGTCTTGCAGGGGGCCGCGGGCCATGTACAACACAAAAAAGACAGCGATATAATTCAGCATCAGGGTGGAGATGATCACATTCACATTCCAGCGCACTTTCATGATTGCCGAGAGCAACGCCCACAACATGCCACCCAGCGCGGCTGCCGCCAGCATCATCGTCAGCAACAAAGGCCGGGGCAGATCCGGGAAAGAAAGGGCGATCACGCTTCCGAACAGCGCCCCCATGAAGAACTGTCCCTCACCGCCGATATTCCATACGCGGGCCCGGAAAGCCACGGTCAGGCCCAGGCCGACAATGAGCAATGGCGTTGCCTTGAGGAACGTCTCCGTGATCTGGCGCTGGCCGCCAAAAGCACCCCGCAGCATTGCCAGGTACACCTCACCCACATTGGCGCCGGCCAGCAGCACCAGGATGGCGCCCAGCGACAGGCCGATGATGCCCCCAACCAGGGGGGCGCCAAGGGCCAGCACCAACCTCCGGGCCCGAGATGGCTGTGCGGGTGACAATTCAGGAAGGGCTTCGCTCATGTCGTCGCCTCCGGGGTCGCCAGGCGTTTGGCACCGGCCATCAACAGGCCGATTTCATTGATATCAGCATCTGCGGCATCGATGACGCCGACGATCTCTCCTTCAAACAGCACGGCAATGCGGTCGCTGAGGGCCAGGATTTCATCCAGCTCGGTGGAGATCAGGAGGATAGCCACCCCCTTATCGCGCTGCCTGATGAGCTGCTCGTGCACATACGCCACCGCGCTCACATCCAGGCCCCGTGTGGGCTGCGCCGCCAGCAGCACGCGGGGATTCCGCGTCAGCTCGCGGGCCAGGATCATCTTCTGGGCGTTGCCGCCCGAAAGGGAACCCGCCGGGGTTTCCACCGTCGCCCCCCGCACGTTGTAGGCAGCCACCAGTTCCTGCGCCTTGCTGCGAATCACGTCCCAGTCCAGAAACCATCGTCGCGTGAAGGGCGGCTCGCCAATACGCTGCAGGAACAGGTTCTCCGCTACTGTAAAATCGGGGAGCAGGCCCATGCGATATCTATCAGAGGGGATATGCGCCAGGCCCATGCGGCCGATCTGGCGAGGCGTACGTCCCGTGGCATCCTCCCCGCAGATCTCCACCCGTCCGGCGGTGGCCGGGCGCAAGCCGGCAATCACTTCCTCCAGCTCGCTCTGGCCATTGCCTGCCACCCCGGCAATGCCCAGGATCTCGCTCGATCGCACTTCCAGGCTGACCCCGCGCAGGGCCGGCAGATCGCGGTCGCTGTTGGCCCAGAGATCCGTGGTGCGCAGGCGTACTTCGCCCGGCTGTGCCGGGCCCTTACTCACCCTTAACAGCACGTCCCGGCCGACCATCATGCGGGCCAGAGCCTGTTCATCCACATCGGCCGGTTTTACCGTGTCCACAACCCTGCCATCCCGCAGCACGGTGATGCG
>JAJRXO010000513.1 GCA_024276255.1 Chloroflexota bacterium
GTAGAGAATCGCACTGAGCACAGCTCCCCCCACGGCCAGGGATTTCTCGCTGATGTGATGGATGTAGGCCGGATCATCCCGCGGATCGACATCGCCGAGCTTCATGCCCCGCTGCACCGGCAGACCCGGATAGAGCAATCCACGGATGACCCCGGTCAGATTGGCATGAACGGGCACGCGGCTGTCTCCGTTTTCCACATCGCCCACGCGCTGGCCCGCCTGCACATGATCGCCAAAGTCGACAATGGGCCGGAACACGCCATCCGCCGGGGCGCGCAACAAGCGTTCGCTGCGAAATCCCAGGGTGGCGCCGGGGATGCCCGTGTCGGGCTCAGTGGCCCCCTGCCACCACACGCGCCCCAGATAATGCCCGCGGTTGGTTTCGATAGCGGCATGGCAATTGCGCCCGCCCTCGAATCCGGGCCCCAACCCCAGTACCAGCTCCGCCTGCTGTCGGCTGGTGCCACGGCCGTGTTTGAGCATGCGCGCATCCACCAGGATGCGGGGCTGCAGCTCGGTGATCAGGCCGTCATCGGGGCGCAGGAGCAGGGGCAGCCCGCCCGCACGGGCCAGGGCCAGCGCCGCCGCCACATCGGCTACGCGTTCAGCCGTCACGCCCTCCACGGTGTGACGGCCGCTATACGCGGCCTGGGCGAAGCTCACGGTGCGGCGTACGGCCGTGGGTTGCGCCGTTTCGCTGCAAATGACGGGAAAGCCCGCCTCATGCAGGCGATAGATCACGCCCGTGGCCAGATCGCCAGCTCCGCGCACCAGAATGAGCCATTCAGGAAAGAGCATAAGCTTATCAGGCCAGTCGCAGAGCTACTCGTTCGGGGGTGAGCGGTAGATCGTCGAACCACACGCCGGTGGCATCGTACACCGCAGCAGCGATGGCGGGGGCTGTGGGCACAAAAGGCATTTCTGCCATGCCCCGCGCTCCCAGTGGCCCCTGCGGATCAGGCAGCTCCAAGATGATGCTCTGCACCTGGCGGGGGACATCGAGCACGGTGGGGATGAGATAGGTGCTGAGTTTATCGGTGAGCACCCGCCCGGCCTGCTGCTTGAAATCTTCCAGGATCGTCCAGCCCACGCTTTGCGCCACGGCACCTTCGATCTGGCCGGTGACCATGCTGGGATTGATCGCCTTGCCCACATCATTGGCCGACCATAATCGCAATACGGTGATATGCCCTGTATCGAGATCGACCTCCACTTCCGCTGCCTGCGAACAATAGCCATAACTGATATTGGGATCAGAAGCGCCGGTTTCCGGGTCGTAAGGCGTGGTCGCCCGCGGCACATAGCGATAACGGGCGATCACAGGCCTATCTTCTTCGTCATTCCACATTTTTTGTGCCAGCTCGGCAGCTCCCTTGATGGCATTTCCGGCCATGAAGGTCATGCGGCTGGCGCTGGAGCTGCCGCTGTTGTCGGTCTGATCGGTATCGCTGGCGATCAGTTCGATCTTTTCCAGCGGCACCTGTAGCACCTCGGCTGCGATCTGGCGCATGACGGTGTGCGCGCCCTGTCCCACATCAGCGCCGGCGTGCCGCACGACCACGCGCTCGATCTCGCCGCCGCCATGCAGCTCCACGGTGGCCCAGCACTCATCCACAAAGCCCAGGCTGAAGCCCACATTCTTGTAGCTGGTGGCAATGCCGATGCCGCGGGCCTTGCGCACGGGGCCGGTTGTCAGCGAAAAAGCGCCATGGAATGTGTCGTTGGCGGGCTGAGCTTGGGCAGGGCGGGGTTTGTGCCAGCCATCGGAATCGTGTTGCCAGCCCGCAGCCTCGGCACAGGCTTGCAGTGTCTCGCGTACCGTGACGCCCGCAGGCAGGGTGCTGCCCGTGGCCAGTTGCGAACCTTCATGCCACAGATTACGCATGCGCAGCTCCACCGCATCCATGCCCAAAGCCTCGGCCAGATGATTCATCTGCATCTCGGCAATCCAGTGACCCTGAGGCCCGCCAAAACCGCGAAACGCCCCGCCGGGGATATTGTTGGTGTACACGGTGCGGGAATCGACCCACACGTGAGGGATCTCGTAGGGTCCCAGGCAGGCCAGGGTGAGGTTGCCCAGCACCTTGGTCGAGGTGTAGGCATAGGCGCCGGCATCGGTGGTGACGTCGATCTGGGCCGCCACAAGTTTGCCATCTCTGGTGGCGCCCCACCTGGCGTGCGCTACCGTGGCATGGCGTTTGTGATGCCCGCGAATCGACTCTTGCCGTGTCCACTGCACTTTTACCGGCCGCTGTAATTTCCAGGCGGCAAGGGCGAGCACGATTTGCACGCTCAGATCCTCGCGGCCGCCAAACGCGCCACCGATCGCCGGATATTTCACCACGATCCGATTTTCGGGCAGGCCCAGGGCGTGGGCGATTTGCTCGCGGTCTTCGTGCATCCATTGTCCGCCCACAATGACCTCGATCTTGCCATCAGGCCGCACCCAGCCCACACCGGCCTCGGGCTGCAGATAAGCGTGTTCCTGCGGATGGGTGGAGTAGGTGTGTTCGACGATCACGTCGGCCTCGGCAAAACCCGCCTCCACATCGCCCTGCCGGATCTTGTAGCTCAGCAGCACATTGCTATCCCCGCGCTCGGCGTGCACCAGGGGGGCATCAGGGGCCAAGGCTTCGGCGATGCTGTACACACCGGGCAGGTCTTCGTATGCGATGTCGATCCGATCCAGAGCCGCAACAGCCTGGTGCTCGCTTTCGGCAATGATCACCAGCACCTGGTCGATCACGGAGCGCACGAGGCCACCTGCGCGGCCGCACAGCACTTCCTGATCGGGCATGATCAGGCCGTATTCGTTGACCGGCACATCGTCGGCTGTGAGCACGGCCAGCACGCCGGGCGCGGCTGCGGCTGCGCTCACATCGAGATGCGTGATCCGGGCAGGCGCCCGTTCGGCAAACAGGATTTTCATATAACACTGACCGGGCATATTGACATCGCCGGGATACTGCGCCCGGCCGGTCACCTTGGCTCTGGCATCGAAACGGGGAAGCGAAGATCCAACTGCTCTCATGTGATTTTCTGGATGGGGAGTATGCGGGGAGGATAAAGTTGTGTGGATTACCGGGTTCCCTTCTGTCCGGCGCTCACAATGGCATCGATGATCTTGGCGTAGCCGGTGCAACGACAGAGATTGCCGGTAATCGCCTGGATGGCTTCATCCGGGCCGGGATGCGGGCGCTCCTGCAACAGGTTGGCGGCCGACATGATAAATCCGGGCGTGCAATAGCCGCATTGCACCGCCCCATCACCGGCAAATGCCTCCGGGATCGGGTGCAAATGTTCGGTATCGCCCAGGCCCTCTACGGTGACCACACTGGCGTTTTCGGCCCGCGCGGCCGACGTCAGACAGGCCATCACGGCAATGCCGTCCAGCCACACGGTGCAGGCACCGCATTCACCCTCGCCGCAGCCTTCCTTCACCCCCGTCAGATGCCCTTGCTCGCGCAGGGCGTCCAGCAGGGTAAGGTGGGAGGCCGCAGGCAGGGTCACTTGCTGGCCGTTGAGGGTGAGGTGGATGTCGGAGCCCGGAGGGAGGTGGATGTTTTGCTCGATGGTAGGGAAATGACCGTTGGTTTTGCCCCATAACATGACCGGCTTGTCGAGGCCCGGTTGCGGGTTCTCGTCCGCAGCCAGAATGCTCAA
>JAJRXO010000514.1 GCA_024276255.1 Chloroflexota bacterium
ACCGTACTTGACCATGATGTTGCGATAGCCCTCGATGGTGGAACGGGCCGACCAGGAATGATGCGGGTTGTCGCAGGCGCCGCGGAAGCTGGCGTTGTCCTGGGTGATGAAGTCGCAGGCCTGCTGCCAGCCCACGGTGGGAGGCACATTGTAGCCGCTGGGATGCACACCAATGCCATCCGACCAGTCTTTGAGGCCGTTCTGGTACATCTGCTCGAGATAGATGAAGTCGTCGACAGCCAGATTACCCACATTGCCGGCAGGCGTGAGGGCGCCACTGACCACGATCATCTCGGGGCATGCAGCCTTGATGGATTGGTACGCGGCCTTGAGGAGTTGCATATAGCGGGCTGCATCCAGGGGTTCGCTGCCCCATTCGTAGTACAGGTTCTGCTCGTTCCACACCTCGATGGCCTTGACCTTGCCACAATAGCGGGCTGCATAGGCGCCCACGAAGTTGGCGTAGGTCTGCGGATCGGCAGGCGGGCCTTCCACGCCGAAGTCGGTGTTGGCTGGGCGGGCCCAGTCGGGCGCCTTGACGATCGAAGCGAGGATGTTGAAGCCCTGTGCGGCCATGTAGTTGGTCAGATCGTCCTGCCAGCCAATGGCGCCGGGCGAGCCTTCCATGTCCTCCCAGGGCACCTGCCATTTGACCCAGTTGAAGCCCAGGCCGCGAATGGCGTTGGCGGCAAAGGCAATGTCGGCGCCGCCGTAGGGCTGGATCTGGATGCCATAGCCGAAGGTGCCGGCGCCGGCAGGCAGGGCGCGACCGCCGCCGCTGGCCACAGGCGATGTCGGGCGTTTGGGAGGTTCGGGGATGTTCTTGGCCACCTGCACGGCATCCACTGGCCCCAGGGCCTCGACGCGGGAGGCGATGATCCACACGGGATCGCCCTCGGGTCCGGCCAGTTGCCACCAGGTGCCGTCCTTGTTCTTGCCGATGATCTTCAGTTCTTCACCGGTGCCCAGCTGCCCGACCCGATCATAAACGGTGCCGGGGCCGCTGCGCAGGTTGGTCGTGCCGGTGGCGCGGGCCACAGCATAGGGCAGCGGCGTGGGTGTGGGGGTGGCCACAGGGGTGGGGGTGGGTACGGGGGTGGGTGTAAATTCGGGCGTGGGGGTGGGCGTGGGGGTGTAGGTGGCCACGGCAACCGCGGTCTCACCCTGGCTGGCGACGATGCGATTGCCATCGAGCAGGCCCGCACTCACCACATATGTACCGGGTTCATCGGGGATATCGATGGTGACGGGATTGTTCAACGGGCTCTGGGTCTGGGCGATCACATTGCCGGCGCTATCCGTCACCTGCCAGCTGATGCCGCGCTGCGATTCCGACAGGGCCGGGCTCTGGCCGTTGGCATAGCTGGCCAGCACGTTCCAGATCTTGGGATCGATGTCGTCGCTCTCCAGCGCCTGTACATACACACCGCCGAGATTGAAGCGCTTGGCCAACGCCACCTTGCTGGCCAGGCTGGCGGCGTCTTCGAGGAAGACGATGCGTTCCTCACCGCTCTGGCCGCGATACAGGTACCAGGAGATGCCGGTCGCAGGATCGTATTGCAGGGGTGAAGCCACGATATCGGCCTGCAGGGAAGCTGTCACGTCTTCGCCGGGCTGAACCACGGCACGATCGACCTGCGGCTTGCCGGTGAGTGGAGCCAGGGCTTCGCCGTAGCCGCGGTACAGGAAGTAATTGTCGGCCTGTTCCACCGTGCGGGCGGGTAAAGTCAATTGCAGTTTATTGCGGTCCACCTCACCCACGGCCCAGTTGAGCATGGCCTCGGCCACGCCGCCCGGAGCGTAATCCAGGGGATTATCCGAACCGGGGATGATCAGGATATCGGCGCTGGCGCCCAGGGCCCGCCAATCGTAGCCGAAGGTCTCCCAGCGATCATCGGCGATCTGTACGGGCTGATCCACAAAGACGGCCAGTTTTTTGCCGTCGGCGTGCAGGCGTTGGGCCAGTTTGAACACGAAGCGGCTGAATTCAGCTCGCAGGGGCGGATCAACGCCGCGGTAGTCAATGCCCACGCCGGCGTACAGATTGCTGGCCGCCAGTTCGGCCAGGGTGTTGATCTGAATGGACTGCATACCCTCTTCATCGATGAGCAGATTGGCCAGCAAATCGGTGCGGGGCACGCCGTCGCTTTCGTAGTTGCGGCTGGTGATGTAAACCTCGTAGGGCATGCTCTCCTGGGGCAGGAATTCGGTGCCGTCGACACTGCCATCACCGCGCAGGCGCAGCACGGCCGGGAATACGGCGGTGGCCGCGGCCTGGGCATCGGCGGGCAGCGTCTTCTCGCGCGGCAGGCTCACGCTCACGCCCGGTAACTGACCATTGGTCTGCATGACCATGAAGGCATGCGGCACCAGGTTCACATCCATGCGGATGACATCGTTGGCCACATCGATCTGGTGCGGCAGCCATTCCCATGTCTGTCCGTTCCAGTTATAAACATCCAGGGTCTCATAGGGCAGGGAATCGTTGGGAATGGGAATGGTGGCAACCACGTGATCGGGTATGGCTCCGCGCACGCTGATTTCGTACAGCGGGCTGCGGGGGCGCAGGAAATCGGGCAGATTGGCCGCGGCCTGGCGCAGCTCATCATTGGTATCGCCACGCTCAAAATCCTCGCGCGGGGTCGATCGCAGACGAGCATAGGTCTTGCCGCTGGCAGGCAATCCGTCAGCAGGGAAGATAATGCTCGTGCCGTCGGGATCTGTCAGTTCACCGGCCTCGGCGCTGATGGCCATGTGACCCAGGTTCTGCAATCGCTCGAAAAGCTGAATGGGCGGCAAATATAAAAATGCCAGCACCAGCAAGGGGATCACAATAATGTTGAGTACGAGGCCGACTGTACGACTTTCTAGAAAGCGACCAAATCCCGTAAGAAAAGGCGAACTTTGTTGCATAGTGGCTTTTGCTCCTAAACGCGAACACACCCGGAGCTGGCGTCGCCCTTATGTGAGGGCGCGCCAGGAGACGGGTGTGGGGCTAAATACTGAGGGTATAACAAAATCAAGGATTCCTCGCACATGAGATGCCATGGCAAGGTTTTTGAGGGAAAACAGCGCATAAACAACTGAGGCTAACGGGCGATTCTAGCATATCCCCACCAGCCGGGCAAGATTCCGCACCATTCAGACTTCTCACCTAACGAATCTCGTTGTATACTCGGGGCCATGGAAGCTCACCTGCCCCCTTCGCCTCCTCCCTCCTCACCCCCTCCCGCGCGTCGGCGTTATCCACCGCTATTCTGGGTGCTGCTGGCGCTGCTGGTGCTGCTGCTGGTCGTGGGCATCGGCTCGCTAACGGCCTATTTTGTGCTCGACCAACGCCAACCCCAGGTCTCGCCCCAGGCCGCAGCCTGGGAGCAGCTGGATGGCAGCCGTGTGTCAGCCGGGCTGGCCGTGTGGGCGCTCACCGACATCGAACCCGCCCAGGTGTACCGCCAGGCAATGAGCGCAAATGAACTGGAAAGCGCTGTCATGACCGCGATCACCATGCCGGCGCTGGATGATCTGCAACGCATTGGCTGGCTGGCAGTGGTGGCCCGCCGACAGGCTACTCTCGGAGATAAAGCGCGGGCGCAGGCTTATACCACGTGGACCGGACAACTTGTGTTCCTGGGACCGGCGCTCAGCGACTGGCAGCGTTTGCAGACGCTTCAGGAGTTGAGCGACATCTGGATCAAGCTGGCAGATCAAACGCAGGCGGAGAACATCCTCGTGCAGATGCGCTACGGCGTGCAGGCCAGCGCCGAACTGAGCCCTACCGTACGTCGTCAGTTCCTTCAGGCGATCGCCGACCGCTATCGTCAGCTGGGGCTAAACACGCAGGCCCGTACGGTGGCGGCTGCCGAGGTGTCCGCATCGCCGGAAATCAGCGGCACCCTGCCCGCCATCGATTCCCTGAGCTGGTTACGGGCCCCCCTGCCGCCCGATGAGGATGTCAGGCGATTTCGCGCTGCCCGTGTGGCCGAAGCCCAGCGTTTTATGGATAGCTGGCTCGCCAACCAGGGACAGGTCGAGCGCAGCCAGGTGGAGTCGCTGGCCGGCACCCTGCTTGATGAGGACATCGCCCGCCAGGTCTATTATCAACGCTATCTTGGTACCGAAGGCCTGGATGCAGATCTGCGCCTGGCCTTGCAATGGGACCGGGTGCAATGGCTGATTCTCAAGTACCGAGTGGCCGATGGCCTGTACGGCCAGCCTCTGGTGAGCAACTGGCAGGCCGATCTGCCCGCCATCCGCCAGACCCTATCCGAAGCTTTTACCGATCTGATCGATCTGATGCTGGCCCGGACCGACGACATGCCGCCTCAGGAGCAGGCTGCGGCCCGCGGCGCGGTGCTGCGCCGGGCCCTGATGTGGGCGATCCTCGGCCAGTATCCCGACGCCGACACCGCGGCCCTGGTCGAAGACTGGCAACAGAGCACCGCCGAGCTGGAACGGGGCAGCGGGCTCTGGCCCTATCTCAGCCTGGATGCAACCGGACAGTTGCGGGTGAGCTGGACGCCGGAGAAGTAGCGCATGGGCACGCTGTACCTGGTGGCCACTCCCATTGGCAATCTCGAAGATATCAGCCTGCGCGCCCTGCGCATATTGCGCCAGGTGGATTGGGTGGCTGCAGAGGATACACGCCACAGCGCCCGGTTGCTGCGACATTTCGATATCGAGCAGCGTACACTCAGCCTGCACGAACATAACGAGCGCGATCGCGCCGGCCACCTCTGCAAGCTACTGGATCAGGGGCAGGACATCGCATTGATCTCGGATGCGGGCACGCCCCTGCTTTCGGATCCAGGTTATGTGCTGGTGCAGGCCGTGCTGGAAGCTGGCCATGAGGTGATCCCCATCCCCGGAGCCAGCGCCCTGCTGGCCGCGCTCATGGCAGCCGGCCTGCCGACCGATCGCTTCGTCTTTGCCGGCTTTCCACCCCGCAAGCAGCAGGCGCGACGGGCATTTTTGCAGGAATATCGAGATCGCATGGAGACGCTTGTGCTATATGAATCGCCGCGGCGCCTGCCAGCCCTACTGGCGGATGTACAGACGATCATGGGAGTCGACAGGCCGGTCGTGGTGGCACGCGAGCTGACCAAACGCTTCGAAAGTTTCTGGCGCGGCCCCGCTGCTGCTGCCGTCCGGCATTTTACGCAACCACCGCCCGGCGAGATCGTCGTGTTGATCGGCGGCGCAGCACAACCACCTCGGCCGGAACTGGATGCGGCGCTGGAGGTGGTGACGGCCCTGCAGGCAGGCGGCATGCCGCTTTCCCAGGCCGTGCGCATGGTGGCATCCCTGGCAAAAGTATCCCGTCGCGCCCTGTACGACGCTGCATTGCAACACCAGAACCATCCGGACACGCGTTCGTAGGGAAATCGTAGCTTTGGGGGGCCGAAAACCGTTTGACAGTCGATTCAAAGGCCGTTATACTGGAGATATCCTCAAGGCGTATCAACTTTTACCCTATGTCTCGCGATTCGATAGCACAATCAATAATGCCCAACACCCGTTGCCCCGCGCGGGTGTTTTTTTGTGGCATTGTGTGCTCCAACTCCTTCCACTCGCTTTCTCACCTCGGAGGTGCTCATGGACTCAGCCATGATTAGCAAAATCATCAAAGCGAAAAAGTACGCGTCAGAACGTGACCGCATGGAGTTTCGATCGTTCCAGGTGGTGTTTACGGGAAATCATCGCGATCACACTGTTACCTACGATGCCAACGGGTGGCACTGCACCTGCGACTTTTTCGGCCAGCGGAATGTATGTAGCCACACCATGGCTATGGAAAAGGTCCTGGCCGGCATGTTGCCCCAGGAAGCTACTGTAAAGGCTGTCGAATCCGCCTGAAAGGACACGATTCGTGCGAACGGCAAGCCCGGCTGAAATGCCGGGCTTGTTGCTTCATAAAGAGATGGGTTCATGTCGCCTTGGCGGCATCAATGGCGGCCAACATATCGGCCACGGTCACGAACTTAACACGCGGGCGTCCCCGCTGCTTGCCCGCGGCCACTTCTGCCGCATCCAGCAGCTTCCATTCTTCCCAGGTCACATAACGCACTGCGCGATCTCGCAGTAACGTAGTTACAGTGTCGGGATCTGCATTGGCATCGGGAACAGGTTGCAGGGAGGGGATGTCCGCCAGCATTCTCTGCACCGTGGCCACCGAGTCGGGCTTATTGGTGCCAATGATACCCGTGGGGCCGCGTTTGGCCCAGCCGACTACATACACCCCGGGCACAATCTCACCCGTTTCATATTCACATACCCGGCCCTCGGTGTTGGAGATGATGCCCCAGCGTTCGTGGAAGGGCACGCCGGGAATGGGATGGCCGCGGTAGCCAATCGAGCGCAGGATCATACCCACTTGCAGTGTCTCGTACTCGCCAATGCCATGCGAGGCCAGATAGCCGCTTTCGGTGGGAATCAGCTCGTTACGCTCCAGCTTCACCTCTGCCACCCTGCCATTTTCGCCGCTGATGATTTCCACCGGCGAACGCAGGAACAGAAAATGGATGTTTTTGGGACGATGCGTATCGCCGATACTGGCATAATGACGCATGACCTCCAGATTGGCCTGCGCCTCGCGATTATCGATAATGGCAGCCTCGCTGTATGGATCCAGCTCCAGCTCAGCGGGATCGATGATCACATCGGTCACTTCCAGCTCGGCCAGCTCGCGCAGCTCGGGGTTGGCAAATTTCACCTGCGCCGGTCCCCGGCGGGCGATGATGTAAATGTCTTTGATGCGACTGTCGCGCAGGGCCACCAGGGCATGATCAGCCATATCACTGCGCTCCAGTTCATCGGGTGATAGCGCCATGATACGGGCCACATCCATGGCCACATTCCCCACGCCGATCACGGCCACAGATTCGATACCCAGCTCGAACTGCCGATCCGAGAAATCAGGATGGCCGTTGTACCAGGCCACAAATTCGGTGGCTGGATGGCTGCCCGGTAGATCTTCGCCAGGGATGTTGAGGCGCTTGTCGGTCTGGGCCCCTACGGCATATACGATCTGATCATAGTGTTGCGTAAGCTCTTCGTGGCTGATATGTTTCCCCACGGTGACATTGCCCAGGAATCGCAGCCGCGGATCGGAGGCGATCCGATCGTAGAGACGGGTCACGGATTTGATCTTCTGATGATCGGGAGCCACGCCGTAGCGCACCAGACCGTAGGGGGTAGGCAGATGATCGATGAGATCAATCGAGACCTCGTAATCTTTTTGTTTGAGCAGGGCCTGGGCCGCGTAAAAACCCGAGGGGCCGGCGCCAATGATGGCGACCCGCAGGGGCCGCGCAGACGTGCCGAGAGTATTGGACATCGTTAAGCCTCCTTGTGTAATGGCAATATGGTTGATGGGTGGGGCGAACCGCGTATGCGCTGGAGGCGACTACACCCCGTGCATAAGGATGCAGCGAGCGCCATACAACTTACCGGCTCTGCGGGCTGAGGATATCGGCGAGCTGGCGTAGTAAGGCCGCGGCCGCCACGCCCAGTTTCACCCAGTCGCGGGCGCTGGGCCGAATTGCTGCTTTGACTCCCTGAGCCAGAAGCTGTTGTTCTTCGCGCCGGGCATCGGTAGCAACCCAGGCAGCTATCAGTCCCACACAGGCGCCGATGAGGGCGCCCAGCAACAAGGCACGACGACGTTGTTCAGACATGAGACCTCCTTCGACGACGACGCAGGGCCCGCGCCAGGTTGGCCGCTGTACGCTTGTAAAGCGTCAGCTCGGTATCGGCAAGGACCACCGGCGTCAGGACCTGTTTGCTGATGGTTTGCGTTTTGTCGGCAACCAGGCGACTGTAACGTTGCGCTTCCGGAAGGCCAATTGTCCGCAACCATTGCATTGCCTGGCGCAAGCCCTTGTTGAAGAAAAAAAGGATGGCAGCAGGAATCAGTGCCAATACAAAGGCTTGTAGAATTAAAAAGACCAGCGCGACATCGCGCCATCCAGCTAAAGACATGGCATATACCTCAGACTGACCGCTCCAGGAAGAACGGTTCCGGTATGGGAGAACAAATCATGGGTGGGAACAGGCGGTGTGCATGAGCCGACAGGCAGCCGGGCACACAGCGCAAGTTTCCTTGAATAGCGGCTCGATCCGGCACCTGCATTGTAACAGAGAGAAGTTAGGTTGACCAAGGCGGGCCAGATAACTGGATGTGTTCCAGAATTTTAACGAGTGCATTGCCATCCGCCATGTGGGGGGCCATTTGCCGGACAACGCTCTGCGATGAATCGCTGCGCTACAAACGGCGCCGGGTGGATGCCGACCCGGTCATTGGCTAACCAGGGGTATGGAATCCGCAGGTTTTCGCCGCTCATGCTCGGGCATGAAAAAATGCGC
Organism: Chloroflexota bacterium; assembly: GCA_024276255.1. Lineage (GTDB taxonomy): Bacteria > Chloroflexota > Anaerolineae > J102 > J102 > JAADGC01. The sequence continues at coordinate 8,362 of JAJRXO010000514.1, forward strand.
CAAAGGTTTGACAGATTCATCATAACGTTATAAGATTAGTGATTGTGATCTGCGCGCTTATTCATGAGCCGCGCGGAAGGAAATGAAACGATTAAGGAGTCCTATCGTGTCCGACGCTGCTACAGGCAAATCTGCCCCCACAATTAAAGTTATACCCCCCAAAAAAATCGTCCGTAAAGTGGCGGTGGGGCAAGAAGTGCACGGTCGAGTGCGCCGCCTTACCGACTTCGGCGCTTTTATCGACATTGGCGTAGGCACCGATGCCCTGGTGCACGTCTCGCAAATGTCGCAAAGGCGTGTAAATAAACCCAGTGATATGCTGGAAGTAGGCCAGGAAGTGACGGCCTGGATTAAGAGCCTCGATCGCGAACGCAATCGCATCAGCCTCACCCTGCTGCCGCCCGGCACCCGCACCATCCGTGATCTTCAAAAAGGCGAAGTGGTCAAGGGAAAAGTCACCCGCATTATGAACTATGGCATCTTCGTCGACATCGGCGTCGGATATGAAGGCATGGTGCATGTGAAAGAGATGGCGCACGGTTATGTGAAGCATCCCAGCGATCTGGTTAGCGAAGGCCAGGAAGTGGAGGCGGAAGTGCTGAAGGTGAACGTGCGCCGCGGACAAATCGATCTTTCCATGCGGGCGGTGGCGCCGGAGCCCGAACCCGAGCCAGAGCCGAAACAAGCACTCGACATGTATGGTGACGACGAGGAAAAAGACGAGAACGTGCCCACAGCCCTGGAACTGGCTTTTATGAAAGCGCAGTCGGGCAAAAAACGCGGCAAGAAACGACGTAAAAAGCAATGGCTGGATGAAGAAGAAGAAGATCTGGACGACATTATCAGTCGCACCTTATCACTGGCTGAAGGCGACTGATAGTCACCTGCGACCCATTTGCTGACGCAGAAGCGCCGTTGTCGGACCGACAACGGCGCTTTGTTGATCACTGATGGTGAACGGAGGTGAGTCAGCGCACGGCGTTATAAACAGTCAGGGTGCCGTTTTCCTGGGCGATGAAGAGTTGGCCGTTGGCCACGGTGAGCCAGCCGCCCTTGCCTACCTGCCACAGCACCTGATGGGTGTCGCGATCCAGCACCCATGTGTGGTTATCCGAGGCGATAAAGACATTGCCCGCCGTCACCACGGGCGCGCCCACCAGCCTGGCGCCGGCATCGAATGACCACAGGACATCACCCGTGTTGGTGTCGTAGGCCTTCAGTTTGGAACCAACCAGCACATAGACGGTGTCTCCGGCAACCGCGGGCGTACCTGTGAACGAGTCGGAGACGCTCCATTTCACCTCTTTGCTCTTCAGATCGACAGCCATCAAACCCATCGAACTGCCCTCATGGCCATAGGCGACCTGATCGGCCACCACCACCATGCG
>JAJRXO010000515.1 GCA_024276255.1 Chloroflexota bacterium
TGGCGCCCGAAAGCGGCGTCGTACGCACCTACATCGACTGGCTGCTCGACCTGCCCTGGAATCATCCCACGCCCGACAATACGGATATCATTGCTGCCGCAAAGGTGCTCGATAATCACCATTACGGGCTGGAAAAGGCCAAGGAGCGCATCCTCGAACATATCGCCGTGCGCAAACTGGCCGCCGACAAAATGCGCACCCCCATCCTCTGCTTTGTGGGGCCGCCCGGCACCGGAAAAACCAGCATGGGCAAATCCATTGCCGATGCCCTGGGCCGTCAGTTCGTGCGCGTCTCGTTGGGAGGCGTCCGTGATGAAGCTGAGATCCGCGGCCATCGCCGCACCTATATCGGCGCCATGCCGGGCCGCATCATCCAGACCATGCGTACGGCAGGCGTCATCAACCCTGTGTTCATGCTGGATGAAGTCGATAAAATGGGCTACGATTTCCGTGGCGATCCTTCCGCGGCCCTGCTGGAAGTGCTTGATCCGGAACAGAATCATGCTTTCAGCGATCACTATCTCGATGTCCCCTACGACCTCAGTCGGGTCTTCTTCATCACCACCGCCAACAATCCCTACGACATCCCTTCCGCCCTGCTTGACCGCATGGAAGTGATCGAATTCCCCGGATACGCCGAATTCGAGAAAGTCCTCATTGCCCGCCAGTTCCTCATCCCCCGTCTGTTGCGAGAACACGGCCTGGAAGATGTGGGCCTGCACTTCAACGACGACGCCATCGCTGAGATCATTCAGAACTACACCTACGAGGCCGGCGTGCGCAATCTTGAGCGTGAGCTGGCAGCCATTTGCCGTAAGATCGCCCGCCGCGTGGCTGAGGGAAAAAAGAGCTCCAAACGCATCACCTCCGCCAATGTCCACCGTTTCTTGGGCCCGCACCGTTTCATTCCCAGCAAGATCGAGGATCAAGACCTGGTGGGGGTCTCCACCAGCCTGGCATGGACCGCCACCGGCGGCGATATCACCCAGATCGAAGTTATGATCATGCCCGGCAAGGGTGGATTGACCATGACCGGCCAACTGGGCGAGGTGATGCAGGAATCCGCGCAGGCGGCCGTCTCATATGCCCGCGGCCATGCCAATATACTCGGCTTTGGTGATTTCGATTTCGACAAAGTTGACATCCACATCCATCTACCGGAAGGAGCCATTCCCAAAGATGGCCCCTCGGCCGGCATTACCCTGGCTGCAGCCCTCATCTCCGCCCTTACCAATCGTCCCATCCGCCGGGATGTCGGCATGACCGGTGAAATCACCCTGCGCGGCCGTGTGCTTGCCATCGGGGGTCTCAAAGAAAAGCTGCTCGCCGCCCATCGTGCCGGCCTCACCACGGTGATCATCCCCCAACGCAACGAAAAAGATCTGGCTGACGTTCCCCGGCATATTCGGCGACGGCTGGACATCAAGCTGGTCAGCCATATCGAACAGGTGCTGGCGATTGCCCTGCTTGATCCCCTGCCACGCGATGATTCCGTCGCCTTTGCATCGTCTGGCTCATGAGAAAACTGGTTGTCCTCCTCGGCCTGGGGTTCATCGTTGTCCTCGTCATTATCTACGGATTGCCCCTCCTGTTGCCCGACCTGCAACTGCCCCTCCTCTCCGGCAGGGACAGCCGGGGTATTGACATCGATACCATCAAACCCGCAGCCTGGCAGCGATACGGCCGCAATCTGGTGCCACTCAACATCGACGAAGATGAAGATCAGGAATTGATCCTTTTTTATACCTACGATGGCGGTAACATCGGCGGCGTGGTGTACGATCCGCAAACATCCCCTCTCGGCAACGAAAGCGTTCCTCTGCCCGATCAACCGTCCACCTTTCTGGTACCCTACCAGCTTTTACCCGACTACAGCTATCCCAAAACCAATGGCTATCTCGGCGATGATAGAATCGATTATCGCACGGCCGTTGCCCTGCCCCAATACAGTCCGCCGCGCGCCGACCGTTTACTTGTGAGGGGTTTCCGCAACAACAACGTCACCCGGTTCTCGGTGTTCTGGTGGCTGAACGAAAACAAGGGTTACGGCGGCGCCCATGCCTACACAACCGGCTGGTTCAGCCTCTCATACGATCGACCCCATGACTGGCTGCTGTGGAAGAACAAAACCGCCAACATCACCGAGCTATGGGCCTGGGAGCCCATGGCCAATCGTTCCAATCTCTGTCGGCGTACCTACTGGACTATTACAGAATCCGATGTCAACGACGCTGGTAGCCGTCGCTTTGAGCGCACGCAACCTTCCGATATCACCTTCTGCAACGGCGTTATCCCCAGAGAACCGGCCTTCCCCGAGGGTCAGGTCCTGGCCTATCTACATGACGCCGATCCCCAGCGCCTGTTGCAACCAGAAAACACAAGGTTCCCCAAATATCCCGGCGCGGTGGTCGACAAGATCACCAGCCCCGAATGGCTCAGCGTCGAATCTGGGAACACCGATGCCAATCGGGGGGACATTTTTGTCAATGTGGATGTCGATTTTCTTCTCGACGGCAATCCATACGCCACCCGTTGGACGGTCATCATGCTCCGTCCCGCCAGTATCCGCGAAACGATCCATTGGCGCATCACCAATGTGGCCCTCCGCTGATTTCCCGCATGAACGAGATTCCAGACCCTATCTCCATTCCGTACTTGCAGCAGGCCCTGGCATCAGGGGCGGGTGATCGCGCGGTCATGCTGAGTGGGCAGGCATCCGAAAAGTCGATGGCTGAAAGCCTGGTGGCTCTGGCCAATGGCCACGGGGGTCTGCTCATCGTGGGGGCGACGGCTCGCGGCCGGGTGAGCGGCCTGCGCCAACCCGAGATCAGCCTCCAGCGCCTGGCAGCGGCGCCCCTGATCATCGATCCGCCCTTGATCATCCCCATGCCCAGCCTGATCCGCGTGGGGAAAAAACAACTGGTGGCCGTGGAGGTGCCGCCCGGCCTGCCCCA
>JAJRXO010000516.1 GCA_024276255.1 Chloroflexota bacterium
CCGGCATGTCGCGCCGACATGCCGACGCCCTCGTGCAAAAGCTTGTGGCGTTGTACCAGCCCTCGCTCGAACAGCGGCCCATCGGCAAACCTTTCCCCGAAGTCTACGATCCCGTCACCCTGCGCCCGGCGCCGGCGTGGCTGGCAATGTACGAGGAGGTTAAACAGGAACTCAGCCAGATGGGACTCTGGTAGATCGGTGGTCAAGTAAACAAGTAGACAAGTAAACAGTCACCATGAGCAACTGCACGCCGATAAGGATGAAAATGATCTGTGCACAGGCCATCTGTAGCCCGGAAAACCCGTAAACCGGAAAACCGGGAAGAGTCGCCGCCGCCCCCCAACCGGCCTGGTCTTCTAGGCTACGGGTCTACATTGATACGAATCTGTGTCCTATTTTCAGGGCAGCGGGTAAGCAAGTGGACCTACAAATCCCCAATCCGCATTCCCACCCAAGGAGCGAACTATGCAAAGTAACTGGTTAATCGAAATCATGAAACGGGCGCAGAGCGGCCCGTACATCAAGGAAAAGGACTTCGAACTGGCCCTGATCAAACGTATCAGGAAGCTGGTCAAGGAGTATGGCATCAAATACGATGCCAATACCCTGGTGCCCAGCGATGATGATATGGCCGACCGCGTGTTTCAGGCCGGACTGGACCTGTTCGTCGAATTCGGCGCCTACTGCCAGTCCACCGAACGCCAGATCCTTTTCAGCCGCGATGAGGTGCTGGACATGCTGGCCATGGCGCCCTCTGCCGTCACCCTGGGAACAGGCAAGGATGCGGTGGTCATGCGGCATCGCGGGGTCGAGGATACGACGCCAGCCACCGTGCACTCCGGCCCCACCGGCACCCCCGCTTCCGAGAAATATCATCCCAAGATCCTGCTTTCCTGCGCGCAGGAGCCCCTGGTGGACTGCCTGGGCGCGGGGTCGGTGGCCACCTATCTGGGCGAGAATATCATTCCCGGCACACCCCTGGAACTGCTGGGCGCCCGGCGTGATGCCAGCGTCGCCCGTGAGGTCGTGCGCATGGCCGGGCGGCCAGGCATGCACATCAACGATGTGGCCGTCCCACTCACCTGCGCCGGCAAGATGGCGGCCTGCGACCCGGACGCGGGCCTGCGCCCCAGCGACGGCATCCTCGTCTCGCAGATGGTGGAACTCAAGACCGATTTCGATCAGCTCTCCCGCGTGGCTCATCTCTATAACATCGGCGGTATCACGGTCGATTTGATGACGCCGCTGTTGGGTGGCCTGGGCGGGCGGGCCGAGGGCACCGCGGTGGTATCGGTGGCCGATCATATCCTGGGCGTGGTGCTCTACGATGCCGATTATCACATGTTCTCCCTGACCCACTTGAATTATGTCAACAACACCGACCCCCTGGGTATCTGGACACAGGCCATGGTGGGACAGGCCCTGTCGCGTAACACCCCTATCATCCTGCTCAACGACATCTACACGCTCTCCGGCCCCGGCACCACTGAACTTCTGTACGAATGTGCAGCAGGGGCGATGGTGGGCACGGTATGCGGCTTCAACATGCAGGGCGCAGGCACCACCGGCGGCTTCGAACGGGATCACACCACGGGCCTGGAAGCTCGCTTCATCGCCGAAGTCTCGCGGGCATCCCTGGGACTCAGCCGCGCCGAAGCCTCGGAGCTGATTCCCCAGATCATGAAAGGCTACATTCACACCCTCTCCAACCCCAACCGTGGCCGCCCCTTCCCCGAAGTGTATGATGCAGAGACCATTCAGCCGACTGCCGAATGGCTGAACATGTACTATACGGTCAAGGAAGACCTGAGCAAGCTTGGTCTGAAATTTCAATACGCTCCCCGGCCCATTTCATCGTAAGGAGGAACGCTTTATGACTATCCCGGAATTCGTTGCCAAACCATTGTATGAGTGCTTCATCGAGGGCGATGCCGACCTGGCAGACACCCTGACCCGGGAGGCGCTCCAGGCCGGATATGATCCCCTGGAGATCATCAACACCATCATGATATCTGCGCTGACCGAGGTGGGACGCCTGTTTCAGTCGGGTGAGTTCTTCCTGCCCGAGTTGCTGATGGCGGGCGAGGCAGCCTCGGTTGCCAGCAAGCACCTGGAGGCCGCCATTGCCGCCTCGGGCCAGGCCAGCCAGAAGCTGGGCACAGTGGTGCTGGGCACGGTGGAGGGCGATGTGCACGAGATCGGCAAGAACATCGTGGCCACCATGCTGCGCGCCCACGGCTTCGAGGTTATCGACCTGGGACGGAACGTGTCGCCCAGCGCCTTTGTCGACGCCGCCCGCGAGCGTAACGCCAATGTCATTGGCCTCTCTTCATTGATGACCACCACACGCCCCGCGGCCCAACACACCATTCAGCTTTTCGATGAGCTGGGGCTGCGGGATCAATATAGCCTTATCGTCGGCGGCGGCTCTGTTACCGCGGATTGGGCGGCTGAGCTCAACGTCGGCTATTCTTCGGATGCCGCAGGTGCGGTAGAATTGTGTAAACGGCTCGTCGGAATCAACCCTTCCTAGCGTTCTGTCCTTTGCGGCGCTGGCGCAGGAAGCTACCAGGCTCACCCGTCGGCGTTCGCAGCCCCCCTACTTTAAGGAGTAGAGAAATGAAAACTCGCAAGTATTGGCTTTTGCTGGCTCTCCTGGCCGCTGTCCTGCTGGTGGCGGCGTGCGCCACGCCCGCTGCCCCCACGGCTGCGCCGTCCGACACTGAAGCAGCTCCCGCCGAGACATCGGATGCCGGCAGCATTGCCGTGATTCTGACCGGGCCCTGGGACGACAATTCCTGGAACGAAGCCGGCTACAACGCCGTGCAGGCCCTGGGCCAGAAAGGCGCGAAGATCGCCTATTCGGAAAACGTGGCTGACGCTGACGTGGCCCGTGTGTTACGCGAATACACCGATCAGGGCTTCGAGATGATCGTGGCCCATTCCTTCAGCTTCCAGGACGCCACCTTCGAGGTGGCGGCTGATAATCCCGGAACCAATTACGCCTGGGCCGGCGGCATCGGACGCACCGCCAAAAACGTGGCTGACTATGATCAGCCCTTCTACGAGGCAGCCTATCCCATCGGTGTGCTGGCCGGGTACATGAGCAAGAGCGGCGTGTTGGGCGCCCTGTACGGCTTCGACATCCCCGTCTGCCATGCCATGGGCGAAGCGCTCCTGGCTGGCGCCAAGACCGTCAACCCCGATGCCACCCTGATCCAGACCGCGGTCGGCGACTGGGTGGATGTATCCAAGGCCAAGGAAGCGGCGCTGGCGCAGGCAGACGCCGGGGTCGACTTCTGGATCGAATGCGGCGAGGGCCCGGCCCTGGGCGCCATCGAGGCCGCCAAAGATCGCGGGGGCTATGTCACCGGCTATGTGGGCGACATGAGCGAGAATGGCCCCGACGTGGTGCTGGTCAATCTCATCTGGAATCTGGAACCCCTGTTCAGCAAGATGCTCGACGACACCCACAACAAGACCTTCGACAATCCCTTCTATCGTTTCGGGATTGCAGAAGGCGCCATGCTGGTGCAATACAACGAAGCGTTGAAGGGCAAGATTCCGGCCGAAGCAGTTGCAGCCGTCGATCAGGCCATGAAAGACATCGCCGCCGGCACCCTGACTGTCGAATTTGTGCCCGAGTCACAGTAAACGCGAGCTCAGCGGCCGTCTGTCCCCGGATGTCCCGGACCCCGATCCTCCACCCCAGAGCCAGGCGCACGTTGCGGTATACTTCGACGCCGCCAGCGCTGATCCTGGCTCCGGGGTCCGGCATCCCTCGAACAAAGTACTCTTCGCTCCTTCCATGAGGCAATCTTGACTGCTCCCACTTCTCCCATTGTCCAGATGCGCAGCATCGTCAAGCGCTTTCCCGGCGTAATCGCCAATGCCGGGGTGGATTTCGACCTGTTGCCCGGGGAGATCCACGCCCTTCTGGGCGAGAACGGGGCGGGCAAAACCACGCTGATGAATATCCTCTACGGACTTTATACGCCGGATGAAGGGGATATTCGTCTTTACGGGCGGCCGGTGGCGTTTTCCTCCGCCCGTGATGCGATTGCCCACGGTCTGGGCATGGTGCACCAACACTTCATGCTGGTGCAGACACTGACTGTGTCGGACAACATCATTCTCGGGCAGCCCTCGCCGCGCGCACCGCTCCTGGAGAACACAAAAAAGGTGCATCAGCGTCTCGCGGCCCTCTCCGAACGCTACGGTCTGGCCATCGCCCCGGCAGCCGAGGTGTGGAAACTATCGGTGGGTGAGCAACAGCGGGTAGAGATTTTGAAAGCGCTGTATCGCGGCGCTGATATTCTGATTTTGGACGAGCCGACCGCTGTGCTCACCCCCCAGGAAGTGGATGAACTCCTGGAGATCCTGCACCGCCTGACCGAGGAGGGCAAGACCATCGTCTTCATCTCGCACAAGCTGGACGAGGTGCTGAAGGTGAGTGATCGCATCACCGTGCTGCGGGATGGCAGGGTTGTGGACACGGTAAAACCGGCCGATGTGGATGAACAGGCTCTGGCCCGCATGATGGTCGGCCGGGACGTGCTGTTAAGGGTGAGTAAGGGCCCGGCACAGCCGGGCGAAGTA
>JAJRXO010000517.1 GCA_024276255.1 Chloroflexota bacterium
ACCATCGTTCGCATGATAAAAGAGGCGCGCCTCGGATCACGCTATCAGCCCCCGTGGTGTGGGATTTGTTGGGCAGTAACCCGCAGAGTACGGGCGGGATCGGCCAGAAAAGCTTCAGCGCTGAAGCGCAAGACACGAAAGCCCAGCGACTGCAAATACGCATCGCGGGCAGCATCGTATCGTGCCTGAGCCGGGCTCTCGTGTTCGCTGATCAGCCTGGCTTCTGCACACAGAAAGTCGACGATGAACGAGCCGATTTGGTGTTGACGGCGGAACCTGAGGTGCATGAAACGGCGATTGCGCCGCAACTTCCACATCACCTTCACGGCTGGCGTCTGATGTCGACGTAATTCACGGGTGCGTTCAAGCATCGTTGGGAACATTAATACTCCCCGTCAGGGGTGAGGGTTTCAGGGGGGTCTCCCCCGTTTGCACGCGCCATAGCGCCGCATAGATCCCGCCCCGCGCCAGCAATGCTTCATGCGTTCCCTGCTCCACCAGCCGTCCCTGATCCAGCACAAAAATCACGTCCGCGTTGCGCACCGTCGACAGGCGATGAGCGATGACGATGGTGGTGCGTCCCACGGCAATACGTTCCAGTGAGCGCTGAATCGCTGCTTCCGTCTCATTATCCACCGAAGATGTGGCCTCGTCGAGGATGAGGATGGGTGGGTCTTTGAGCACAGCCCGGACGATACTGATGCGCTGTCGCTGTCCGCCCGACAGCTTTTGTCCCCGCTCACCCACGATCGTGTCATATCCCTGCGGCAGCGCCATGATGAAATCATGGGCTTCGGCGATGCGAGCCGCGGCGATGATCTCATCATCGCTGGCGCCGGGCCTGCCATAAGCGATGTTCTCCTTCACGGTGCCATAAAACAAAAACACATCCTGGCTTACAAAACCGATGGCCTGTCGCAGGTCGCGTCGCCGCAGGCTGCGAATATCCACATCATCCAATAAAACGCGGCCCTCCTGCACATCATAAAAGCGCAGCAGCAATTTTACTACCGTGCTTTTGCCGGCCCCCGTCGCACCCACCAGCGCCGCCGTGGTGCCGGCCGGGACATGAAAACTCAGGTCTTGCAGCACGACCGGTTGTCGACCTGGTTCAGTTGCTGTCTGTACATCGTAGCGAAAATGGACATGATCAAACCGGATATCACCCCGTACATCGGCCACGGACAGGGCCCGTTCCCCATCTTTGATCTGCGGTTGCGTGTCCAGAAGATCCAATACACGCTGCGTCGAGGCCATAGCCCGTTGATACAGATCCAACACCCCACCCAGACGGGTCATGGGCCATAGCAGCCGTTGTGTCATGAACACCAGCACGCTGTATGCCCCGATATTCAACTCACCCCGCCAGGCCATCTTGCCCCCAAACACCAGGATGGCAATGAAGCCAATCATAATCACCATGCGGATCAGGGGGACAAAGGCCGAACTCAGGGCGATGGCCTCCCGGTTCCTGTCGCGATAGCGGGCGCTTTCCGCGGCCACCCGTTCCGCCTCTCTGTCCTCCGCCGTAAAACTCTTGATTGTGGCGATGCCGCTCAGGCTATTACTGAGCATGGCATTCAATCGACCCACTTGCTCCCGCACGGCCGCATAGCGCGGGGCCAGCATCTTCTGAAAACGAATCGAGCCCCACACGATCAGGGGGATGGGGATAATAGCCATCCACGAAACCTCCGGCACCAGCACCACAAACATCCCGCCTACGACCAGTACAGTGGTTAGCAACTGCAAGATCTGATTGGCGCCGACGTCCAGAAAGCGCTCCAACTGATTGATGTCATTGTTCAGCACCGCCATCAGACCACCCGTGCTGTGATCTTCAAAATAGGCCAGCTCCAGATTTTGTACATGGCAGTAGGTGTCGCTGCGCAACTCGTGCTGGATGGTTTGCGCCAGATTACGCCATGTCACCGCATAGGCATACTGGAAAAGCGATTCGAAACCCCAGATGATGGCCGTCAGGATGGCCAGGGCCACAAGCTGCTGGTTCACATCGCCAAAACCCAGTCTCGCCAGAAATGAATCCTGACGCTGCACCACTACATCCACCGCCGCCCCAATCAGCAACGGTGGTGCCAGATCAAACAGCTTATTGAACACCGAATACAGGGCAGCCACCAGCACCCGGCGTCGGTGCGGGCCGGCATGACGCCATAGCCGCCTCAGCGGTGAGAGACCTTTCTCCGGTGTTGGCATGGGTACAATCAGGGGGAAGAAAACGTTGTTGGCCCGCCGACACGCTCGGGCGTAGCATACACCCGCAGGCCGTTACGCCGCACATAACCGATAAGGGTGATGGCCCAGGCCCGGGCCAGTGCCACCGAGCGGCTTGTGGGCGAGGTGCGGCTGGCCACCACAGGCACCTCCATTTTAGCAGCTTTGCCCAACATCTCCGAACTGATACGACCCGTCGTCACAATGATGCAGCCAGCCGTATCAATGCCAGACTGCAGCGCCTTGCCCCAAAGTTTATCCAGCGTGTTGTGGCGCCCCACATCCTCCGCCAGCAACAGGATAGCCTCCGGCGTGCACAGGGCCGAGGCATGGATTCCCCTTGTCACCGGATAGAGCCTTGCCTGCTCCTGCAGCTCGAAATAGCGGGCGATGATCTGCTCGGGAGCATAGCGTTCGTTGATGGCCAGCGGCTCCCGTTGCGCCGTCAGATCATCAAAGGTGAGCCCGCCCCCGCACCCTGAGGTCTTGATGCTATTCTCCGGTCGCGTAAAAGAGCGGTTAAGCCACACATCGATGCATGTGCCGTTCTGCGATAGCTCCATGCTGGCAATGTCGTGCAGACCGTCGATAAAGCCTTCCGAGCGCATAAAGCCCAAGGCCAGCGCTTCGGGATCGCCGGGTGTGTACATCAGGGTGGCCAGAGGCTGGCCGTTCACATGGATGCACAATGCTGCTTCAGCGACGACGGCTGCATTTACAGTCGACCATTGTTGCTTTTCCAGCAGTTGATATTGCAGAGGGACGGCGCCTGTCGGGGTAGTTTCAGTCATACAAGCCTGGCTTTAGTGCAGCGTCAGGGACCAGTTGTGTTCTTCAGCCGGCAGAACTGCCACCGCTGTGTTTTTGTAATCGGGTATTTTGGCGGTGGGGTCCAATTCATCCAGTGTGAGCAGGTTCGCGGCCGCTTCGATGTAGTGGAAGGGCAGGAAGACGGTGCCGATGGGCGAACGATCCGTTACCTTCACCCGCCCCACCACTTCGCCCCGCCGTGAGGCAATACGCACCAGATCGCCGCTGACCACAGGAATTTTTTGCGCGTCATGGGGGTGGATCTCCACCACCGGCTCCGGAGCAAGCTCGTTGAGGGCCGAGCGGCGGGTGAGCGTGCCGCCATGCCAGTGGTACAGCACCCGTCCCGTCGACAAGTTGAAGGGATATTGTTCGTCAGGTGTTTCCACCGGCGGCCGGTAATCCAGCAACCAGAACTTACCCCGACCTCGGGGCACGCCCCCGGCAAACAGGTACATCGTGCCCTCATCATTTTCATCATAGCATGGATACTGAATGCCCTGTTGCTCCAGCCGTTCATACGTGATGCCCCGAAATTCCGGTGCCACCTGCCCGATCTCCTGCCATACGGCCGCGGCGTCGGCATAGCGCCAGCCCTTGCGGGTATGAACCCCCAGGCGTTTCTCCAGCCGCTGTGCCAGATCCATGATGATCTCCATATCCGGGCGGGCGCTGCCCGGCGCCGGTAGGGCAGGGCGTACCCGTTGCACCCGGCGCTCGGTGTTGGTGAACGTCCCCGCTTTTTCGGCAAAGCTGGCGGCCGGTAGAATGACATGGGCGTACATGGCCGTTTCGTTGGCAAAGATATCCTGACTGACGATGAAATCCAGGTTTTCCAGGCCATGGCGGGCCTGTTTCAGGTGAGGCTCCGAGGTCATGGGATCCTCGCCCATGATGTAAAAGGCCCGGATATCGCCGCGATCGGCCGCATGCACCATCTCCACGGCGGTGAGGCCGTTATCGGCGCTCAGGGACACACCCCAATAATCCTCATATCTCTGGCGGACAGCTGCATCAGCTACCGGCTGATAGCCTGGATACACGTTCGGCAGGCCGCCCACATCCGAACAGCCCTGCACATTATTCTGACCCCGCAGCGGATTCAATCCCCCGCCGTATTTGCCGATGTGGCCGCACAGCATGGCCAGATTCACCAGGGCGCTGGCGTTATCGGCTCCGTGCGTGCTCTGGCTGATGCCCATGCCCCAGTAAATCGAGGCCGCTCCCGCCAGGGCGTACATGCGCGCGGCCTCACGGATCAAATCCGCGGGCACGCCGCTGATCTTCGCCGCCCATTCCGGTGTGTATTGGCGAATCTGCGTGTTGTATTCATCGAAACCCTCAGTGTGTCGCACGATATAATCAGCATCATACAGCTTTTCGCTGACGATGACCTGCGCCATGGCCTGTAAAACGGCCACGTCGCTGCCCGGCTTCTGCTGCAACCACATGGTGGCAAATTCCGCCAGCTCGATCCGCCGCGGATCGATGAGGATCAGCCTGGCCCCGCG
>JAJRXO010000518.1 GCA_024276255.1 Chloroflexota bacterium
GCCAGATAGGTCTTTTCGATACTGCGATGCCGAAACTGCTCCTGCATAAAACGATGCGCCTCATCGTTTTTCGCCACCAGGATGATCCCGGATGTGTCCTTGTCCAACCGATGCACGATACCCGGCCGCTGTTCTCCCCCTACTCCCTGCAAGTCGGGGCAGTGATGCAGGATGGCATGCACCAGGGTGCCGCTATCGTGCCCCGGCGACGGATGCACCACCATGCCGGCAGGTTTGTCCACAGCGATGATATCATCGTCCTCGTACAGGATCACCAGGGGGATATCCTCGGCCTGCACGGTGGCTGGCTGTGTGTCGGGGATATCCACCTGGATGGTATCGCCGGCAGCCAGCTTGTAGCTGGCTTTGGCCGGCTGGCCATTCACCAGCACATGGCCCTGCCGGATCCAGCGCTGGATTTCGGCCCGCGAATGGCTGGGCAGCGCGGCTGCGAGGTAGCGGTCAAGGCGCTCACCGGCGCTTGCAACGCAGAGGTCGGGGGACATGATGGTAATTGGGGCACAGAAAAAACGCCGGGGCAGGCGCCTCGGCGTTGGTTGTGTGGGGCAGGCTCAGGGGACCGGCTCGCCGGACTCGAGCGTGGGCGATGAGTCGTGGTCAGACGAAACCTCCTGCCCCCACAGGGCGATGAACAACACGATCACCCCTACGATCAGGGTGCTGTCTGCCACGTTAAATGTGGGCCACACCAGGGTATCGGAATATCGTACGTCCACGAAATCGATGACAAAGCCATACGAGAGCCGATCCCAGAGATTCCCGGCAGCGCCCCCCAGCATCAAGCCGAAACTGATACTGGTAAGCCAGGAAGTGTCGTTTTGTGTGAATACATAGGCGATAATGCCGACAATCGCTGCCGCGGCAACAAAGGTAAACAGGCTGCCTCCGCCCTGAAACATACCAAAGGCCACGCCAGTGTTGCTGCTGTGAACAATGCGAAAATATCGGCCGATGGCGGGAAAGGGCTGCCACATGTCGCCGGGGGCGATGTTGGCCACAACCCAGTGCTTGCTGAGTTGATCAAGCGTTAGTACCAGGGCAGCCAGAAAAAAACTGAGGGAAAGAGATTGGGGTTTGCTCATGAAAAATGTTTGGAAGCACCGTTGTTGTGATTGATTTTGCCTTCCTCCATAGCCCGGGGACCTGGCGAAGGCGAGCCGTTGATCTCGCGTTTGCGCTGACAGTTCAGGCAAAAGCGGGCATCGGGCAGGGCTTTCAGTCGCGCGAAATCGATGGGAACACCACAGCCCTCGCAAAAACCATACGTGCCCTGCTCGAACTTACTCAGGGCATGGTCGATGCGACGCAGCCGATGCAGAGCCTGTTGCAACAGGGCATCTCCGCTGGCCTGGTCAAAAGCTGCGGTGCCGCTATCGGCCATGTGATTACTGGCGCTCACCTGGATATGTTCGCGGGACTGCAGATATGCAATGTCTTGTAAAAGCGACTCCTTTTCAATATCGAGAAGTCGGCGCAGACGGGCATCGTCACGTGTCATGGCGACCGTCCTTTGGGTGGGGATGAGATATTGCGACGACCACAGGTCATTACAAAATAATGGATGATCATGCGGACGGGGAAAGTTGACCCTATTGTAAACGGATGCGACGATTTTGCAAATTGGCGTATACCACCCCATGACCAACGTTGGAATCTGGCTGCATGCTGGGGTACACTGATATTGCTGAATTACACCGACAGACGATGATCTGCCAGACCCAAAGTCAGCATGCCCGAGACTGAGCATACAGCTAAAAGCCGAAACGCCTCAGGCAGCCCAAATCATGATCATGATCGAGTCATTCTCCTCGCTCAAACTGACCCCTGACCGCTATCTCAAGTGCACCCGCTGCGGCATCCGCTTTGTGTGGACAGGCTGGGAACAGCAGAAGGCGAGCACTGAGCCC
>JAJRXO010000519.1 GCA_024276255.1 Chloroflexota bacterium
CCGCCGGTGCCCAGCCCATGCGTGATACCGCTGCCCAGCTGATGAATGCGGGCGGTCACCTGTTGCAAGCCCGTGCCCGAGGCGGCGACGACGCCGATGGGGCCGCGACGCACTTTGTTGGCAAAGCCCAGGCCCACGCCGTTGACGATGGCCGTACCGCAGTCGGGGCCCATCACCAGCAGGCCCTTGGCACTGGCCTGCTGTTTGAGTTCGATTTCGTCCTCAAGCGAGACATTATCGCTGTATAAAAAGACATGTTTGCCCAGGCCCAGCCCCTGGCGAGCCACCTCAGCGGCATATTGGCCCGGCACCGATATCAGCAGCCAGTTGGCCTCGGGCAGCATGCGGGCGGCAGCGTCGATGGACTTGGGGCGATACGACTGATTGGCCGCTTCGGTATGGCGGCGTTTGAGCAGTTCATCCACCTCTTGCAGGGCCTTGCTGGCCACTGCTTCGTCTTCGGCGCTGACTACGATGATCAGATCGTCAGCATTCGCCGATTCGGCGTCGGCTGTAAGCAAGTCGCTCTGGGCAAGGATGTCTTTATTGGCTGCAGTGCCCATAACTACACCGGCGTCTAAAACGCCAGGGAGTGCCGCCAGAGCCCGTTGCAGCTGCATGAGCACAACGGAATCGTAGTAGGCACTCCGCCGTATTTCGGCTTTGATAGCGGCCATGGTATCTCGCTAATGATTCAGTTGAGTGCGGAAGAATAACTGGTCAAGAGCTACGAGTATAGCACAGTGTTTTTTACAACGTCAATGGAATTTGGCTGTGTGAAAGCTTACTTTCCGAATAATTTACGCAGCATCCACATCAGAACGAGTACGGTGAAGGCGCCCAGGCCGCCGAGGACAAAGGGTCGTTGCTCTTCGGGCACATATTCGTAGAAGATGTCCTTGAGCAGCTGGATGGTCACATCCAACTCCTTCGGCGGACCGACTTCAGCAGCAGGGGAGGGCGTTTGCGCGGCGGCGCCTTCCGGCACGGGTTCCGCGACAGGCGCCGGATGCATGCGGGCTTGGATGATGCGGTCCAGGCTTTCCAGACCCTGGCGGAGGATAGACTTGGCAGATGTTTCCACCAGACGCTGGCCCACACTGGCGATGCGGCCTCCCACGTCCCCAGCGCCCTCGTAGCTGAGGATTGTTTTGCCGTCCTCTTCGCTGAGCACGACCTTGCCACCCCCACGTACGAAACCGGCCGGCCCCTTGCCTTCCACGTCGATATGGAAGCTCTCGTGCGTTTTCAAATCACTGAGTTGAACCTTGCCGTTGAAACGTCCCTGCACGGGGCCCACGCGTACGTTCATCACCCCGGCGAATTCGTTCTCTCCCACTTTATCCAGACGTTCAGTCCCGGGCAGTATCTTTGCCAGCACGGCCGGGTCCATGAGCGCATCCCACACTTCGGTGCGAGGGGCAGCGAAGGTGTATGAACCATTGAGTTCCACAATACTCCTCCTTCGATGAGTGATGCAATTGGAGTCTGATTCTGGCTGACAGCGATTCCATGGCGGAGGAGCCAATGCTGCGGCCAAAATAGAGTATTCATTGTAGCACCGTTTTCACAAGCTGGGCAAGTCTGCGTGGTATATCAACCGCCTTTGAATTGACATACGATTCAGCGAAACGTATACTCTTTTCCACTCACCCCCCTTGTCTGTTGTCGAAGAGCATCTCAGATCGCCTCCACTATTTGCAATCCGGCGTCCCGCTCCAGGAGGAATTGCATGCGACCTGTCAGCGTTGTTGGTATCGGCCGACTTCCTGTCATGAAAAGCACTGATAAGAGCATTCGTCAGATGGGTGCCGAGGCCGTGCGCCTGGCCATGGCAGATGCCGAAGTGGGTAAGGTGGAAGCGCTTTTTATGGGAAACATGCTCAGCGATGAGTTGCAGGGTCAGAAACATGTGGGCGCTCTGATCGCCGATGAAGCGGGGCTGGCTGGGGTCGAGGCGTTGGATGTACGCGCCGCCACAGCAACGGGTGCGGCTGCTTTACGTTTGGCTTATCTGGCAGTGGCCAGCGAACAGGCTGATCTGGCAGTGGCTGTGGGTGTGGAGAAGATGAGCGATGGCGTGCCCACGCCGGTATTGGCCAAGGCGCTTGACGCAGAACAGGA
>JAJRXO010000520.1 GCA_024276255.1 Chloroflexota bacterium
GCGGCCCAGGTGAGTATCCGCGAGCAGGCCGCCGCGCGGCAGATGCGCGCCGAATTACGCGACTCAGAGGCGGCCCTGTATCGTTATCTCATGGAAGGCGAGCAGGGCTTTGCCGACCAGTTCGAGGCCCATCTGCAGGCCTTCGAGGAGAACCTCACCGCGTACGCCGAGTTGGCCAGGGGTGAGGATGAACAGGCATGGGTTCAGGGATTATGGAGCAACGACGCCACCGCCCGGCAGATTGGCCGTTCCCTGATCGCCCTGCGGGATCAACAGGGCGCCGATTTGCAGGCGTTGCAGGCGGCGCAGAGCCAGGCCATGACCCTGCTTTCAGGCCCCATCCCGGCAGCCCGTAGCCAGGATCTGAGCTATCAGAAGGCCGTGGGCGACATGCGCATCAGCCTGCAGGACATGTTATTGGCAGTGACGGCCTATCTCAACACGCCCCGCTCCGAGGAACGCAGCCATTTCTCGGAGGCGACCGTGCGTTACATGCAGGCGCAACAGCGTTTTCGGGCCTTGGCGCAGACGGCTCAGGAGCGGAGCTGGGATCGGGAATTGAGCGATTCCTTCAGTCGGATGCGGGGCATTTCCCTGCGTCTGATTAACGCGCGGGATCAGCAGCTGGAGGAATTCGCCCAATTTGCTGCCATTCTGTTTCATATGGGCCAGGAACTGCTGGTGGAAAGCATTCAGCCTGCGGCTGAGCAGAATTTCAATCAAGCCTGGCTCCACCTTCTCTCCACCGTTCGTTTTGTGGTGATATTCAGCCTGTTGAGCTCGGTGGCCGTGTTTGTGGCGGCAACTGCGCTTACCGTGCCCATGATCCGCCAGCTCAACAGCGGCATCAGCGTCCTGCTGGCCGGAGCCGACCGTGTGGCTGTCGGTGAATTATCGCAACCTGTGCCCCTGCGCGGGGGCTACGAACTGCAGCGACTGGGACGCACTTTCAACAGTATGATGGCGGAGCTGGCTCAGCGCGAGCGCCGCCTCAAGCGACGTTTATCCGAGCTGGAGGCGTTGCGCGAGGTGAGCCTGCAGTTGACCAGCACACTGGAGCCTGAGCGTCTCTTTAGCACCATTGCAGAGGCTGCCCTGCGCCTGGTGAGCGCGGACGAGGTCCATATTTTTCGCAGCGAGGAGCAACCTACCCAACTTTCTTTTGTGGCCAGTGCCTGGGGCAGCGCCAACCATCCGGCCCAGCCCCGCCCTCCCCGCCCCGATGGCCTTGTGATGCAGACCGCCCGCACTGGCGAGCCCGTTGTCCTCAATCATGCCCGCAGCCATCCCCTTTTCACTGATGCAGTGGCTACAACGTGGGATGTGCAGGCCGCGGCCGGCTTCCCCCTGCGGGTGGGGGCCAAGGTGGTGGGCGTGCTCAGCGTCAGGGTTCGAGATCGCCAGGAGTTCAGCGAGGGTGATCTGCGCATCCTGGGACTGCTGGCGGATCAGGCGGCTGTGGCCATCGAGAACATGCATCTGTACAGCGCTGTGGCTGAACGTGAAGCCCGTTTGCAGACGGTGTTGCGTAAACTGGCGCATGTGCAGGAAGAAGAACGTCGACTTGTGGGCCTGGATTTGCACGACGGCCTTACGCAGCTGTTGATCAGCGCCAACATGCATCTCAATGCCCTGGAGGCCATGGCTGATACCTGGGATTCACCGGCGCGCCAGGAATTACAGCGTGGGCATGCCCGTCTGCGTGCGGCTATCGACGAGGCCCGGAGAGTCATTGCCGAGCTGCGGCCGGCCGCGCTTGAGGATCTGGGCCTGGTGGATGGACTACGGCAGTATGTGGCTACCATGGCCCAGCAGGAAAACTGGCAGCTGGAGTTTATCACCGATTTACCAGACTCCCTGCACATCCCACCGCCGCTGGAAATCGCCCTGTTCCGCATTGCCCAGGAAGCGCTGGCAAACACACGCAAATA
>JAJRXO010000521.1 GCA_024276255.1 Chloroflexota bacterium
GATGCAGGCCGAACAGTCGAGGGTGGGGAAGGTCTTATCCAGTTGGGCCATGTGACCGCCGATGGAGGGTTCGCGCTCCACCAGATAGACGTGATACCCGGCATCTGCCAGCTCCAGGGCGGCGGTGATACCGGCGATGCCGCCACCAACGATCAATGTGTTGGGGTTGATCTCCACGGGGATGGGCTCGAGGGGCCGGTGCTGCACCACGCGATCGACAGCGGCATTGACGAGGGCCTTTGCCTTGTGGGTGGCGGCGATGCGATCGCTGGTGGCCCAGGAGTTGTGTTCGCGGATATTGGCCATTTCGAAGAGGAAGGGGTTCAGGCCGGCGCGTTCGCACACCGCGCGGAAGGTTTTCTCGTGCATGTGGGGTGAACAGGCAGCCACCACCACGCGCGTCAGTCCTTTTTCCCTGATGTCATCTTCGATCAGGGCCTGGCCCAGGCTGGAGCACATGAACTTGTAGTCGCGGGCGATCACGACTTCATCCTGTTCTCCGGCCCAGGACGCCACCTCTGCCACATCCACGGTTTTGGCGATGTTACTGCCGCAATGGCATACATACACGCCCACGCGTTCTTTTGCGTTCGTCATTTTTCTCCCTCCTCGGGCGGGTGCGGCATGGGAAGAGCCTGTTTTGGCGGCCGTCGACGTTTCGCCTGTCTGGGTGCCTTTTCCTGAATTCTGGCCAGCGCAGGCCGGGCATCTACGAATTCCTTGCCGATGCCCAGCTCTTTGGGGGACATGCCAAAGGACAGTCCCATGAGCTGGGTGAAGTAGAGGATTGGGATGTGATAATCGGTGCCAAAATGTTTGTTGACCGCCTCCTGATAGCCGTCGAGATTAAGCTGGCACATGGGGCAAAGGGTGACGATGGCATGCGTCTGGTAATCGGCCGCGCTCTTGAGCAGGCGGCGAATGAGCTCCAGGGCGGTATCTTCGCTGATCTGCGTCATGTGGCCGCCGCAGCAGTGCGTTTTCACGGGGTAATCCACCACCGTGGCGCCCAGGGTCTGCATCAGGCGGTCCAGGCTGACGGGATATTCCGGGTTGTCGTGCAGGTGGCCGTAGTCAGGACGCACGATCAGACAGCCGTAGTAGCAGGCCAGGCGCAGGCCGTAGAGGGGTTTTTGCACGCGGGCGGCCACGGCCTCGTAGCCGATATCGTCCACCACCACATCCAGGAAATGACGGATGCGCACGCTGCCCGGCTCGTAGTGCAGGCCCCCGGCCGCCAGGGCCTGATTGACCTGGGCGGCCAGTTCGGGCGAATTAGTCATGTAATGATCGGCCTTGCTGAGGTTGAGAAAACAGGCGCTGCACGGCGCCACGAGCTGCCTGCCATTGCCGTTGAGCTTCTGTTGTGCTGCCAGGGCCAGATTGCGACCGATGAGGGCGTAGGCGGGCAGGGCATCGATCGAGATATATTCGGTGGCGCCACAACAATTCCAGTCGGGAACCTCGGCGAATTCGATGCCCAGGGTTCTGGCCACGGCCATGGCCGAGACATGGTAGGCGTTGGCGTTCTTCTCCAGAGAACAGCCGGGATAATAACCGTATTTCATGGCCCAGCCTCCCGCGACATGGCGTCGCTTTCGAGTGCTTTCGCCGTGGAGAGGATTGCCTTCAGTTGATCGATATTCTTGATCCGGGTTGGTGTGAGATCCATGCGTCCCTTGCGCAACAGGCTGAGGCCAAACCCGGCCATTTTCATGGCCCCCAGCGGGTGATGCTTGAGGTGATAGCGGGTGGCCAGGCCCAGCTCAAAGCTGCGCCCGTAGTTCTCGACGAAATCGATGAATGTCTCCGAGAAATCGGGGGCATCCGCCGCCGAGGATTCATGGAAATGCCCTTCTCTGATCGCCATACGCTTGAGCGTATACATGATGTCGGTGATGTGCACTTCCTGGGGGCAACGCACCATGCAGTAATAGCAGGAAACGCAGTACCAGGGTGTATTGCTTTTGAGCACATCCTCCTTCATCCCCGCTGCGATCATGGCAAAAAGCTGTCTGGGCGTGTGTTCCATATCCGGCCCGGAGGGACATGAACCCCCACACGTTCCACATTGCAGACACAATTCCAAATTCGGCCTGGCGCCGGGCGTCAAGGCGACAACCTCGTCGAAGAAGTTGTGCGGCGATGCCCGCGAGGCGCTCCGTTGCTCTATCATTTTTTGTTTCGCCTCCTAAATCTAAAGAGGAAGAGAGAAAAACTCTACTGTCATCATAGAACTTCTGCGATGACATGTATATGATCTTGATCAGCTTTAGTAGATTTGTGAACGAAATTGAATGTAGTGTGTGGGAAATTTCTTTAGTTGGTTTTCTTGCCCGAACAGCTCGTGATTCCTGCGTCACGGATGTTCGTAGCCGATGCTTTGGTACCTTTCGGATGACGATTGATGTTCCGATAA
>JAJRXO010000522.1 GCA_024276255.1 Chloroflexota bacterium
CACGGTGCTGACGGCGATGAAGTGGACGTCGTTCACCTCGGATTTGAGCTCAGGCGGATAGGTATAGGCGGAATCGAGCCCCGGCGTGTCGAGGCCGGAGATCAAAAAGCCGTTCACGGGCTCGGGAGGGAAGGTCATGGGGACGTTGACCACGCCCACGCGGCGGCCGGCATCCGAGAGAATGCGCCACAGGCTACGACCGGCACGGCGGGCGGCGTTGGTGAGCTCCTGTTCGTAGGTGCCGGGAATGCGGCGGGAGAAGTCGAATACGCCATGTTTGCCGGGATTGAGGCCGGTGATAAAACTGGACCAGGCCACGGCGGTGAGAAACTGGATGGTGGACCGCAGGCCGCCCCAGGCGCCCTGTTTCTGGATTTGGGCCAGTGTGGGAAGATGGCCCTGATCAATCCAGGGTTGCAGGAGCGTCCAGGGTACGCCGTCAAGGCCGAATACCCAGACCCGGGGACGAATGGTAGGGTTGTGTGTGTTTTCTGGCATAGGGGATGGGTGGGAGAGAGGTGTTTGGGTCACTGGCTTGGTTCTTCGCCGACCACAACCGGCAGGGTTATGGCCTGGCCATCGCGGACAATGTGCAGGGTGACTGTCTGGCCGACCTCGGTCTTTTCCTGCAGATAGGCGTCGAGATCTTCCCAGCTTTGCAATGGCACATCATCGATGGCGACGAGGATGTCGCCGCCGATTAGCAAGCGGCGATTGCCCAGGATGACCTCGTCGGTGGCGCCGCGGATGCCGGCCTGTTGCGCAGGCGAGTTGCGGTAAATCTGTGCGATCAGCAGGCCGTGGTCGACCGGCAGATTCAGCGCCTGCGCCAGGTTGGGCGTGATGGCATAGCCCAGATGCTCGATGCCCAGCCAGGGATGGGCATAACGACCTTCCTGGATGAGCACGGGCACCACCCGGCGGGCCTTGTTGATGGGGATGGCCAGGCCCACACCGGCATTGGTGCCTGTGGGCGAGAAGATGGCGCTGGTGATGCCGATAACACGGCCACTGGAATCGAGCAGGGGGCCGCCGGAATTACCGCGATTGATGGCCGCATCGGTCTGGATGACCCCGCGCAGCACCTTGCCTTTGTCGGTCTGGATGGTGCGATTGAGGGCGCTGATCACACCGGCTGTGAGGGTGCGTTGGAATTGGCCGAAGGGATTACCGATGGCGACCGCGGTCTGACCCACGTGCAGCTGGTCGGAATCTCCCAGGGGCAGGGGACGGACGCCCGCGGGCAGGGCATCGATCTTGATCACGGCCAGATCGTTGGCCGGATCCGCGCCGACCACCGTGGCGGGCAGTGCTGCGTCCTCTCCAAAACTGACTTCGATGCTCTGGGCGCCTTCGATGACATGATAGTTGGTGAGAATGTGACCCTGGTCATCCCACACAAAGCCCGATCCCGACCCGCTTTCGGGAATGACGCCAAAAAAGAAGCTCTGACGCAGGATGCGGGTAGTGACATTGACGACGGCCGGACTGTCGTTTTCATACAGCTGGATGAGCCGTTGTTCGGGATCGATGACTGCGACATCCTCGCCGGCCGGGATCGGAGTGGGGGTGGGGAACGGTGTGGCCGTGGGGATGGGTGTGCTGGTCGGGGTTGGCGTCCACACATTCAGCGTGGTGGCGATGGCGGGCAGGCGGCCTGTAGCCCAGGCGCCAAGCAACACCCCCCATGCGCAGGCCAGCAAAATCAACAGGAGGAAGATGAGGCTGAGCAGACGTTTGTTCATGATTCGGGTGAGGGTATGGGGATGAACAGGCACAGCAGCACTCTGTGATGTGTCTGCGTGCCGACGAAATAGTATACACCCCAGAGGCTGTGATGAAGAAAGTTCGAGCCGCCAGATTGCAATGGTTTTCATGTCAGCTGCGCCTCATTTGAGCGCGGGAGATATCCCGGCTAGAATAATCGGGTGCGGCCATGTTTGTTTGCCCCACGTTGATACCGGCCAAAACTGCCCGGAAAACCCGGTTTCCCGGTACTGATCCCCATGCAGGCGGTAACCTGATTTTCAACACACCCCTATGAAACACCTTCGTTTAATCGTATTGCTGTTGGCCATGATCGTCATCGCTGCATGCAGCGACGATGTAGGCTCGGACCTGGCTGAGCGGATCAATCTCAAGCCCACAGCCACGGCCACCGCTTTGCCCACGCCCACGCCATCGCCTCCGCCCACCTGGGAGCCCACCCCCGATCTGCGCCCCCGCGTCACGGTGCAGCCCGGCGATACGCTGTGGACCATTGCCGCCCAATGGGGCGTGCCCCTGGAACGACTCATTGCCACCAATCGCCTGTTCGATCCCAGCGCCCTCGAGGTGGGCAGCGAGATCATCATCCCCATTACCCCCACACCCACGGCGACGCCCACCGACATCCAGGCCAGCGCCACGCCCGTTGCCCAGGGCCCGGCTGTCACTCCCACAGCCACCCCCACGCCCGATCCACGCGTGTTTTATACTGTGCGCAGCGGCGACACCGTGTGGACCATCGCCGCCCTGCACAACATCAGTGTGGAGGCATTGATCGAGGTCAACCGCATTCAGGATGCCTCTTTGCTGCGGGTTGGCGATGTGTTGGTGATCCCGGTGACGCCCACGGCCACGTTCACGCCCACCACCCGCACGCCCACGCCCTCGCCCCCGGCCACCCCCCTGGCCACGCAAACACCCACGCCCGTGCCGTTTACCCCGCCGCCGGTCAACCCTCCGCCCGATGTGGCAGACTGGCCTCTTTATCTGGCCGATCTGATCAACCAGCAGCGTTTTTATCATAACCTGCCGCCGCTGCGCTGGTCATCGACGCTGGCGAAGGCAGCGCAGGCCCACGCCGACGACTGCGCCGCCCAGGACTCGTGCAGCCATTTCACATCAGATGGCGCTGATCTGGAACAGCGTTTGCAGCGTGTGGGCTACACAGCCCGCTGGCGCGGCGAAAACTGGGCGTATGCGCAGGCCCCGGAGTTGGCGTTTACCTGGTGGTACGATGAACCCCCTGATGCTGATCCGCATCGGCGCAATCTGTTGTCGCCGCATTATACGGAGATCGGCATCGGCGTGGCCGGTGACAAGTGGGGCGGCACCTATTTCATCGCTGATTTCGGCGCGCCCTGAGCCGCCAGTTGCCGGCGATCGCCGATCACCCGTGCAGGCACCCCCACGGCAATGGCATAGGCGGGGATGTCTTCGGTGACCACAGCCCCGGCGCCGACGACGGCCCCGCGGCCAATACGCACCCCATCCATCACGATCACCCCCACGCCCAGCCAGACGTCGTCTTCGATGATGATGTCGCCCTTGCTGGTGATGGGTTGGCGGGCGATGGGGGTGTTGAGGTCGGTAATGCCGTGCTGGTAGGGATAGAGGGCGCAGCGCGGGGCAAGTTGCACATGATCCCCGATGATGATGCTACCCATGGCGGCGGTGAGCTGGCAGCCGGCCTGGATGTGGCTATCGTTGCCAATGCGAATGTTTCCCCCGCGTATCAACTCCAGCATGGTATAACGTTGTAGTGAGGACCGATCGCCCAGGCTGACGGCGCCGCCATCGGCATGGGCATAGATTGTGACATGGTCGTCCACAAACACCTGCTCGCCAAAGTTCAGCCGCGGGCAGTGAATATCGGCGTGGGGCGAAATGAAGCTGCAGTTGGCGAGCCGGATCAGCTGGCGCCGGGCCTTGTAGGGGCCAACCAGGTGCATTGCCAGGCACAGGAAAAATGAGCCCAGCAAGGGCAACTGGCTGAGGAAGAGTATGAGGCGGAGAAGGCGTTGTTTCATGATGGCTATGAATCGATGAATCCATGCTGATAATACCAGCGTACCTCGGCGCGGGCAGCGCTCAGCAGGTCTGATTGTGGCATGCCCAGCTCGCTGATGGCGCGGGTGGGATCGCAAGTCAGGCGTTGGGGCGGTCGGCCGGCGTGTGTATCCGGCCCGGGGGAACGCCCGGGCAGACGGGCAAGGGCATGGCGCAGGCGCTGTCGCCAGGACGGAGGGCGGTATGCGGGCAGGGTGCTGGCCTGGCTGAGCAGTTGACGGAACGCGGCCTCGTCGAGATTGCCTTGCCGGTGCCCCAGGATGTAATGCCGTCCCGGACGGCCGCGCCTGGCGGCCAGGATCATCCCCCGGGCAACATCCTCGACCGGGCACCAGTTGATCCCGCCCGGCAGGTAGGACAGGGGCTGGCCGCGCAGGAAGGCCAGCACCAGGC
>JAJRXO010000523.1 GCA_024276255.1 Chloroflexota bacterium
AAGCATGGAACGATCAGTCGTGTTTTCCGGTTTTGGCGGACAGGGCGCCCTGTTCGCCGGGCAGTTACTTACGCATGCCGCGGCCGACGCCGGCAAGCATGTGACCTGGATTCCTTCCTATGGCCCCGAGATGCGCGGGGGCACGGCCAACTGCACGGTCGTGATCGGAGACGATCCCATTGGCTCCCCCCTGGTACGTAACCCTGACATCGTAGTGGCCATGAATTTGCCCTCGGTTGACAAATATGAATCCATTGTCAAGGCAAATGGCCTGCTTGTCATCAACAGTTCACTAGTACAGCGCCCCTTGCAGCGGTCTGATATACACACCGTCATGATCCCCGCCAATGACATGGCCGCCGAACAGGGTAACATGCGCATGGCCAATGTGGTCATGCTGGGAGCGCTGATCGGCGCCACTGAGCTCTTGCCGCTGGAAGTCATCGAAAAGGCTCTGGATAAATATCTGCCCGAGCGCCACAAGCATTTGCTGGAGGCCAACAAGGCTGCTCTACGCGTCGGCGCTGCCTTTGCCCAAACCATGTTACCCGTGCCCTGAGGTGCCTCCGTCCGCAAAGAGCCCGGTCGCAAACAGGCCGGGCTCTTTGCTTTGTGGGACGTACTGCTGCTTCCCCGTCTTGCCCGTCAAGTTTGCCGCAGACGCCATAACTGGGCCCCCGCGGTCGCCCTGCTCACAAAAGCACGTCCCGGCAAACCGGTCTCTGCCCGGTATGTCTGTATAATCGTCTGGCCGGCCGTAACGGCCGCGTTGGCCTGTACCAGAGCGATGGCGCAGCCGCCAAAACCGGCGCCCGTAAGGCGGGCCCCAAACACTCCCGGCGTTTGCATGGCCAGCGTCACCAGCAAATCGAGCTGACGGCTGCTCACCTCATAATCTCGGCGCAGGCTCTCATGGGATGCCAGCATCAAAGCGCCCAGGGTTTCGGCGTCAGCGGCCCTCATGGCGGCTGCGGCCTCCAGAACCCGCTGGTTTTCGCTCACCACGTGCCGCGCCCGTCGCATTTGCAGAGGCGTCAACAGATCGCTGGCCGCGGCCAGCATCTCGCTGCTCACATCGCGTAACGCCTGTACATGGGGCCAGCGTGTTTGCAGGCGTTGTACCGCTGCCTCACAGGTCTGTAGGCGCTGATTGTAGGCCGAGGCGGCCAGATTGCGACGGGCCGCGCTGTAAAGCACCACGATCTGCGTGTGCGGGGGCAGGGGAATTGATTCGATGTGCAGGCTGCGACAGTCGATCTGCAGGGCCCGGTCCCGTTCGCCGCAGGCCGAGATCAACTGATCCATAATGCCGCAATTCACGCCCACCCATTCATTTTCAGCCCGCTGACACAGGCGTGCCATCTCGACCGGCTGCCATTTGATCTGCGAGGCCGCAGCAAAGACACGGGCCACGGCCAGTTCCAGCGCCGCTGACGATGATAATCCCGCTGCCCGCGGCACGTCGCCCGAAATGATCCCCTCCCATCCGTGGAGATCATACCCTGCCTGTTGCAGGGCCCAGGCCACTCCCCGCACATACTCGCCCCAACCTCGATCCGGGGTCCCGATATCGTCCAGACGAAAACGAATCTGGCTGGGAAAATCAATCGAGCGCAACACTACCTGCCGGTCCTTTCTTGGCTGCAGGGCAATCCACGCACCACGATTGATGGCCATGGGCATCACAAAACCATCGTTATAATCGGTGTGTTCGCCGATCAGGTTCACTCGTCCCGGGGCCCGCACCAGCAGGCCAGGGCGATAACCGAAGGTTGCTTGGAATGCGCGTTGCACACGATAACGCAGTGAGGCCATCGGATCACCAGCTTCTTGCGAAATGCTAATGTTTCGTTGATGTTTTTCAAATGAAAGGGTGGCAGAATAAGAGTGTCCCAACAGGACTGCGCCTGCATTTGAGTGCAGTGCTATCGCTATTGTAACAGGAGGCGAAAGATGACCCAACTGATGCGTCGTACGAATCCTGTGAACGAGATCCTGCCGTTCTATGACGACATGTTCCGGCTGTGGGATGATCTGGTCACGCCGTTGTGGCGACCGCGTTGGTCGTTGTGGCAATGGCCAGACTGGGCTGTTGGCGACAACCTGGCGGTGGATGTTTACGAAACGGATGATTCACTGATTGTACAGGCCACCTTGCCTGGTGTGCGGCAGGAAGACGTGGAGATTACAGAACAGGATGGCTGGCTGACCATTCGCGCCCAGAGCCAGCAGGAAACACAATACGAAGATCGGGGATGGGTGCGTCGCGAGCGGCGCTATGGCGCCTGGCAGCGCTCGCTGCGCTTGCCGGCCGATGTGAAAGTCGACAAGGCCAAAGCCACATTGGAAAACGGCGTCCTCAGCATCGAACTGCCCAAAAAACAGGCTGGTAAGCGCCTGGTGAATCGTATCAAGGTCACGTTGCCCAAACCTCGCCTTAAACTACCTAAAGTGGGGCGCAAGGAAAAGAAGGTCAAGGTGAAGAAAGTCGCCTGACAGCCCGTTCCTCTGTATCGCCTTCCGGGTCTCCAACACCCGGAAGGCGTGTAACTTTTTTGGGAACCTGTGCAGGTCTCCGTTTTTTTGTAACCATCCTGGCACGGCCTGGTCTACAGGCCTACTATTCGGTCAACCGTAGTTTGATGAAAATTGTCTTGTGGCCGTGACTTACACCACTGAGTAATACAGCTTTCCACCCCTAGCGATGGTGTCGTTGTTTAGAGCCTAGCTGAGTGAACTCAGGCTCTACAGGCGCTTTGCGCCAGAGGTCGGCCTGCGCCGACCGTCGTGGACTGGCGAAAGGACGACCTGCGTCGTCCTCTGGCCGAAGGCCTAAAGAGCCCGACTTCCAGTCGGCTGGTGGAACGGGCCGCTGTCATTTTTCTTCAAAGTAGACTTGACTGAGTACTACTGGTCTACTTGTTTACCGATCCACCTTTAGCAGAAAGTGGATGGGCACAGGATAGTTGCAATGCATGACTCATAAAACAACCCCGGCCCATCAGGACCGGGGTTGCATTCAACGAGCGTGTGGATTAACGCTGGGCCGCCGCGAAGCGGGCAGCCACCGCATCCCAGTTCACCACATTCCAGAAAGCAGCCACATAATCGCCGCGGCGATTCTGATAATTCAGGTAATAGGCGTGCTCCCAGACATCCAGGCCCAGTAGGGGGGTGAAGTTGTTCAGGTAGGGGCTATCCTGATTGGGGGTGCTGTACACCACCAGCTGGCCAAAGGCATTCAGCGCCAGCCAGGCCCAGCCTGAGCCAAAGCGGGTGGCAGCAGCCTTGCTAAACTGCGAAGCAAAGGCATCGAATTCGCCAAACGCAGCATCGATGGCTGCGGCCAGTGCG
>JAJRXO010000524.1 GCA_024276255.1 Chloroflexota bacterium
ACTCGACGGCCTGGAATCGGCTGCCAGCCAGGCCGGTGGCGCTCTCAATCGACGCACGATCGACAAGCTCATTTCTGCTCTGGACTCACGTGTCTTTCTGCTACACAATGTTCACGAAGATCAACCCATTATCTTCAACACTCGCTGGGCCATGAGCTATCTACGGGGCCCCCTCACCCGCAGTCAGGTGCGCACGCTGATGGCGCCCTTCAAAAAACAGGTGCAGGCAGCAGCGGACCCGGCCCCGCGCCTACGGACAGCAGCCGTATCGGCCCCTGCAACTCCCTCTGTACCTGGCAACCAGGCCATCCCTGACGGCTACAGCAGCACTCCTCCCGCCCTGCCTCCTGATCTACCCCAGCTCTATCTGCCGGTGCGCATTAGCGCCAATCGCGCTGTAGCCGTGTTAGAAGAAGAACTCAAACAAAGCGTCAGAGCAGAAGAATCCAGGTTGGTTTACGATCCAGCCCTGCTGGCGCTGGGTTCGGTGAGCTTTGTCGATCGCAGACGCGGGGTAAACGAAACCCATCCCGCCAACTGCATCATCTACCCCAATGACATCAGCGCCAACATCCGCTGGGAAGATGCCGATCCGCTGGACCTGGACGAGCGCGAACTGGAATCACAGCCCGAGCCCGACGCCCTGTTTGCCAACATCCCATCCGGGCTCACCTCGGTACGCCAGCTTAAGTCCTACGCCAGGGACTTCAGCGATTATCTCTACCGCGAAAAACGACTGGAACTGCTTTATAACCCCGCACTCAAGCTGTATAGCAAGCCCGGCGAATCAGAACGCGATTTCAAGGTGCGTTTGCAACAGGCCGCCCGCGAACGTCGAGACGCCGAAGTCGACAAGATGCGCAAAAAATACCGTACGAAACTCAATCGTCTGGAAACACGACTCCGACGAGAAGAACGTGAACTGAGCGAGGATGAAGCTGAATATGAAGCTCGCAAGCGTGAAGAGATGATCTCCGGCGCCGAAACCGTGATCGGCATGTTGGGCATCTTCGGTCGCCGACGTTCGCGCGGGCTCTCCACCGCCGCCACCAAACGCCGCATGACCACCCGCGCCAAAGCCGACATCGAAGAAAGCCGGGAAGAGATCGCCCGCATTCAGGCGGAAATCGAAGATCTGCAGCAGGCCATCCAGGATGAAGCCGAGGATATCACCCAAAGATGGGCCGATGTCCTCGATAATATCGAAACCTATCTTGTCAAACCGCGACGGGCTGATGTGCAAATCGATGCCGTGGCTTTGGGTTGGATTCCTTACTGGGAGATCACCTATCGCTCAGCCGCAGGTCGACCCGTTCAAGACCGTATTCCTGCGTGGCAAAGCTGATGGAAATTATACTATTATTATGTGGATTGTTGTTCCTGATCGGAGTACTCGGCCTGGGCGCAGTCGTGTTGCTGGTCAAGCTGGGCGTCGCCATCCAGTATTGGAAAGCACCTGACACCGATACGATCGACGCCGAGTATACCATCGAACAACAACAGGATATCGACTGACTCACCCCCCATTCCCGAGAACCTATGAATCAAAGTACCATTGCCATCATCGACGCCAACATCTTCAGCGGCCAGGACGAACTGGCGCGCGAGGATCTGCTTGCCCGACTGCGAGCTTATGAGGGAAGTTGTGTCACACCCCTGTGGGTCAACTGGTTGCGCGAACGTGCGGACCTGCGCATCATTTCCATGGTTCACGAGCTCAATAAATTCGACGATTTCCTGATTGATGTCGTGCGCTCGGCCCAGGGGGTGGGCGGCACGCGAGCAGCGCTTTCCTTTGGCGGTCGCGCCAACATCGACAATCTCATGGATATCGCCCTCACCCGGGCGGGCAGCAGCGGTTTGAAGGCCGCCACTGTGCGCATTGTGCTCTCGCCGGGCAGTGATCACAGCGCCTTCAACGAACTATGGAATCTCCCGCCTCATCCCAAAGTGAGGCGTGTGTGGCTCCTGCGCACTTACCACAGCTTCGATGCTGATCTCAGCATGCTGTTATTGGCACCTGACGAAACCTCTCTCTCCAGTTACGTGATGAGCTGGATTCGTCCGGTGGATGGCGTGATCGACACCACCGTAAGCAATGTCACCGACTGGGCCATGCTGGCCAGCCC
>JAJRXO010000525.1 GCA_024276255.1 Chloroflexota bacterium
ACTACGCTTCTCCAGGTCAGGCAGCAAATGCACGACGGCAGTGGCCTGCAGGCGCATGTGCAGTTGATGAGCGACACGCTTGTGAACATACCGCCGCGCGTCCTGCCCAAACTGTTGCCGCGCATCGCCATCGCCATGTCCTTGCTCAACGCGCTCTTTCGTTTTTCGCAGGCGGCCACCGGCAGCAACAGCCTGGCGCTGGAGATCACCCGCGGTTTGCCACACAACGTGACCACCGAAATGGATCTGGCCCTGTGGCAGACCGCCCAAAAACTGCGCGCCATAGCCGACCTGCCGTTGGGGCCAGATGAGGACATCAGGGCGCTCAGCCAATTGTATGTCCAACGTCAGCTCCCCCCGGCGGCTTTGCAAGCCCTGGACGACTTTTTGCACATTTACGGCGTGCGCGGGCTGGCCGAAATCGACATGGGCCGTCGGCGCTGGGCCGAAGACCCTACCCCGGTCTTCCAGGCCCTGCAAAGCTATCTCCGCATCGACGATCCCGAACAGGCGCCCGATGCCGTGTTCACTCGCGGAGCCACCCGCGCAGAAGCCGCCATCGCCGAGCTGAGCGCGGCCGTCGGCCGATTGCCACGCGGGCGTATCAAGGCCCGGCTGGTTCCCTTTTTCGCCCGTCGGGTGCGAGCCCTGGCCGGCCTGCGGGAAACACCGAAATGGATGATTGTCAGTCTCTTCAGCATGACTCGCGCTGCCCTGCAGGCCGATGCTCAGGCACTTGTCGCGGCCGGCGTCCTCGCCCAGACCGACGACATCTTCTTCCTGCATCTTTCCGAGCTGCAACGGCTGGCCGCCGGCGAAACGGGGGACTGGCAGGCGCTCATCCGGGAGCGCCGGGCGGCCTATGAGCGTGAGATGCGACGCACGCGGGTGCCGCGGCTCCTGCTCAGCGATGGTCGGGCCTTTTACGAGGGTTTGGGCGC
Organism: Chloroflexota bacterium; assembly: GCA_024276255.1. GTDB lineage: Bacteria > Chloroflexota > Anaerolineae > J102 > J102 > JAADGC01. The sequence continues at coordinate 942 of JAJRXO010000525.1, forward strand.
GCATAGCGATTCGGATAATGTGATCTGGGGCAGTCCCGTATCGCCGGGCGTGGCCGAGGGACCCGTACGCGTGGTGCTCAACCCGCATGATGCCAACTTGCAGCCGGGCGAGATCATGGTCTGCCCTGGCACCGACCCATCGTGGACGCCGCTCTTTCTGGCCGCGGCCGGGCTGGTGATGGAGGTGGGCGGCCTGATGACACACGGCTCGGTGGTCGCCCGCGAATATGGCATCCCTGCTGTGGTGGGCGTGCATCAGGCCACCAACCGTCTACATACCGGCCAGCGCATCCGCCTGGACGGCGCCACAGGTGAAATCCAGGTGCTGGAGGATCAGCGCCAATAACCGATCCGCTTATAAACAATGCGACGGAAATTATCGTGCATGGTTGTTTGACCGTATAATTAGGATATGAACATGCATCCACATACCCAAGAAATCGCCGAACCCGATAATACCCTCCCCGCGATCAGCCTTGCTGAACTCCCCACAAACCTGCGGGCAGCCTGCCAGCGAGCTGGCTGGACATCACTCACGCCGGTGCAGAGCAAGGCCATTCCCTACCTGCTTGCCAAACGAGACCTAATGGTGCAGGCACACACTGGCAGCGGCAAAACCGGCGCCTTTTTGCTACCCATCCTGGCGCAGGTAGACCCGACCCGTACCAGCACCCAGGCTTTGGTTCTGGTTCCCACCCGCGAGCTGGCCAAACAGGTTGCCAGCGAAGCAACCTTGCTGGCCGGAGATACCGGCCTGCGAGTCATAGCCGTGTACGGCGGCGTCAGCTACGGCCCACAAATCAAGGCTTTTCGGCAGGGCGCCCACCTGGTAGTCGGCACACCCGGTCGCATCCTCGATCACCTTCTCAAACGCAATCTTTCATTGCGAGACCTACGGGTGCTCATTTTCGACGAAGCCGATCGTATGTTGTCGATGGGGTTTTACCCCGACATGGTCGAGCTGCAGCGCTATTTGCCGGATCGTCCCCGGCTGGACGGAATGTTTTCTGCCACCTTCCCGCCCCGGCTGGAACGACTGGCCACCCGCTTTATGCACAAGCCCGAATATCTCAGTCTCAGTCGTGATAAGGTGCATGTGCAGGGGACCAACCATGTGTATTACATCGTGCCCGGCATGGACAAAGAACGCAGCCTGGTGCGCCTGATCGAGATGGAAAATCCCACGGCAGCGATTATTTTCTGTAATACGCGAGTCAAAGCCCACTATCTGGCTGTGGTCCTGCAGCGCTACGGTTACGATGCCGATGAAATCAGCTCCGACCTTTCGCAAAAAGCGCGGGAAAAAGTGCTGGGCCGCGTACGCAAGGGCACGCTGCGCTTTCTGGTGGCCACTGACGTGGCATCCCGCGGTATCGACATCCCTGAACTTTCGCACGTGTTTTTGTACGAGCCGCCCGAAGACGCCGACGCCTATATTCATCGGGCCGGACGCACCGGACGCGCCGGCGCAGCCGGTGTGGTGATCTCACTGGTCAGTCGAGTGGAAGCCCGACAACTGGCCAACATCGCCGCCCACTATCACATCGATATGATCGAGCGCCCGCTGCCCGACGAAGATGCCGTGAGCGCCATCGTTGCCGAGCGGACCACCGTCCTGCTGGAAGCATACCTGCGCGAACGCGATAAACTGCAGATCGAACGCATGCAGCGCTTCTTGCCGCTGGTACGCAGTCTGGCAGGAGAGGAGCACGGTGAAGCCCTGCTGGCCATGCTGCTCGATGACTTTTACCAGCAGGCCCTGCACGCGCCGGTCGCCCCCCTGCTGGAAGAGACTCCCCCGAAACAGACGCCTTCGCAGCAGGTCAACAGGAAAGACCATTCGCGACGCCGTTCTCGTGGCGGCAGGCGCTCAGCACCGCGCAACGACTGAACACGGGGGAAAGGGATAGATCGGTCGATTGACGAGCAGGATCGAAAGATCTTGCTTGTTCAATCCATCAGAGAGGTGGAGTCCGATCATGTCCTTACAACAGCTTGCTATCCGTTTGCGCGAACAATTGCTCGATGTTCTGGCCGGCGCCGGTCGGCCGGAACTGAACCACAGCTCCGCGCCTGCCACCGCCATCGCAGGCACCGAT
>JAJRXO010000526.1 GCA_024276255.1 Chloroflexota bacterium
ATCATCTGAATCAATTGCCGCATCCTTATCACTCCCACACACGTGCTTATGCCCTGCAACACCGTAACCTGTTTGAGTTGGACCTATCAAGACACCCCCGTCGAGCAGCGGGCGGTTATTGCCGAAGCTATGCGCCACTTGAGTGAGCGCTATAGCGGCGTCAGCGGTCATGTAACGCTGCTCACCTGTAATCGCTGCGAGTTGTTCATCGACGTTGAACATTATCCCCTGACCGCAGCAAAAATCCTGACCGAGATAAGCGGGCTCACGCAGATCGATCGCCCGCAGTTGGAATCTTGTTGTCATATCTGGCAGGATGAAGACGCCTATTTGCATTTATTGCGCGTGGCCAGCGGCCTGGAGTCAATGGTGCTGGGAGAACCGCAGATATTGGGACAGGTGAGTGCTGCTTTGGAAGAGGCCAATGCCCGGAAGACGGCCGGCCCCCTGCTGCACACCCTGTTCAACGCTGCAATTCGCACCGGCAAGCGCGTGCGCACCGAAACCGGGATCAGTCGGCATCCCGCCAGCATGAGCTCGGTGGCCATTCACTCCCTGTTGCAGGGCGTTGCTGATCCGCACAAGGTAAATGCTCTCGTGATCGGCTATGGCGACATGAGCCGTCTGGCGCTCAAGGTGCTGCGCTCGCATGGGGTGCGGGCTATCGGCATTGCCAATCGTCGTATCAGCCGGGCCGCACCCGCTGCCGAGGAATACGGCTATCGCCTCTGGGATCTCGATCATCTCGCAGAAGCTCTGCAATGGGCGGATGTGGTGTTTACGGCTGCCGCTGCTCCCTCTGCTTTGGTGGGGAAAGAGATGATGCAGCAGGTGATGACGGCCCGCCAGGGGCGTTCCCTGGTTGCTGTCGACATCGCTGTGCCCCAAAACATCGCCCCCGAAGCTGCTCACACACCCGGTTTTCACCTCATTGGCATCGATCATCTGCAGGATTGCGTTGATCGCGGCCTGCGAGCCCGTCAGCAATGCCTGCCCGCAGCCGAGGCCATCGTCGCCCGGGAGATGGACAACCTGATCGCAGCCATGCATGAACTTGCCATTCGGCCCTTGATTCGCGATCTGTGGCAGAAGGCTGATGCCATTCGCAATTCCGAACTCGAACGCACCCTGCGCTACATGGGCGATGTGGACGAACAGACCCGCCAACAATTACAATACTTCTCGCAGTCTCTGATCAACAAGCTTTTGCATGAGCCCACCATTTGTCTGCGGAAAAAGGCAACAGCCGGTGAAGTCGAACCCTACGCCGAAACCATGCGCGAGCTGTTCGGTCTGGCGTAGAAATAAATGGTCTCCCCGCAAAATCCGCTTCAATCTTCGTTCTAATCATCCTGCCTTACTATGAAAACACGTTTAATCATCGGTAGCCGGACTTCGCGGCTGGCCATGTGGCAAACCAACCACATTATCGATCTGCTTTCACGCGTATGGCCCTCAGTAGAGTGTGAGGTGCGCCCCTTTGTCACGCAGGGCGATAAGACCCCGCATGTGGCCCTGCCGGAAATCGGCGGCAAGGGCCTATTCACCCAGGAACTGGAAAACGCTCTACGTCAGGGGGAGATCGATATAGCCATCCATTCCCTCAAAGATCTGCCGGTAGAAAATGCACCCGGACTCACACTCGGCGCCATGATTGGCCGGGCAGATGTGAGCGACGTACTGGTTGCTCGCAAGGCAACAACCCTCGAAAGCCTGCCCAGCGGGGCTGTAATCGGCACCAGCAGTCTGCGACGACAGGCGCAGCTACTGTATTATCGCCCCGATCTGCAGGTGAAATCGATTCGCGGCAACGTGGAGACGCGTATTCGCAAGGTCATGGAAGGTCAATACGATGCCGCCATCATGGCCGCGGCCGGACTCATCCGGCTGGGGCTTGCCCGTTACATCAGTCAGACCCTGCCCCTGGATTTGATGCTGCCGGCACCGGGACAGGGTGTTTTGGCCGTGCAGTGTCGGGCCGATGACGAACAGACCCTCGACCTGCTGCACGGAATTCATCAACCCGATGTCGCGGCTTCAGCCATTGCTGAACGCGCTTTCCTGCACGCACTGGATGCCGGATGTTCCACCCCCGTAGCGGCCTTTGCCCCCCCGCCCACCTCCCGTCTCTATCTCACGGCCCTGGTTGCTGCCCCCGATGGCAGCAAGATACTGCGTCTGGAAGGCGGGGGCCAGTATCCACAAATGGTAGGCCAGAAACTGGCGGCCCAGGCGCTGGCTGAAGGTGCGAAGGAAATACTGAACCATGCCTTCGATACCATTGGCCGGTAAACGTGTTGTCGTCACCCGCAGCGTCGAGCAGGCGCAGGCCACTGTCTCATTGCTCACCGGGCTCGGGGCCGAGGTGATCCTATTTCCTACCATTGCCTTTCAGCTTCTGCACTGCGATGATGTCAAGCAGGCATTGGCCCGGCTTAACAACTACGACTGGCTGATCTTCAGCAGCGCCAATGCCGTGCGTTTCTTTTGTCGATTGCGCCACCAATACGCACCCTACACTCCGCTGCCCCGTGTGGCCGCTGTAGGTCAGGTCACGGCGGATCTGGCTACCGAATATGGTATTCCTGTGGACTTTGTGCCCACAGAATTCACTGGCGAAGCCCTTGCCCGGGAGCTGGGCAATGTCCAGGGACAGCACATCCTCCTCCCCCGTTCCCGTATCGGCCGCCAGCAGATCACCGCCCTATTGCGGGCCCAGGGCGCCCTTGTCGACGACATCGCCATCTACGATACCGTTTTACCACAACCCGACCCCGAAGCCATGAAGGCGCTGGCGTCGGGTTTCGATATCGTCCTCTTTGCCAGCCCCAGCAGTGTACGTAACTTTTTGCAGTTGACTGCCGATCAGCCAGAACTGCGCCAGCATCTGCAACACGCCCTGATTGCCAGTATCGGGCCCGTGACCGCCCGCGCCTGCACCGAAGCAGGTCTTTCCGTCCACATCTGCCCTACATCTTACACCCTTACCGATCTGATTCAAGCCATGATTCAGCACTTCAACCAACCCTCCTGAAGATGAGCGCCTTTATGACCCTTTTTCCCAATCATCGCCCCCGGCGCCTGCGGCGTACAGCCGCCTTACGGCGCATGGTACGCGAGACCCATCTCAACCCAACCGACTTCATCTATCCCCTGTTTGTGCAGCACGGCCACGGCGTGCGACAGCCCATCGTTTCCATGCCCGGCCAGTACCGCTATTCGGTCGATCAACTGCCTGCTGTGGCCCGCGAGGTCCTGGTCCTGAACATCCCCGCCGTCATCCTCTTTGGCATTCCTGCCCATAAAGACCCTGTGGGCGAGGAAAACTTCGCCGATGACGGCATCGTTCAACAGGCGGTGCGTGTCCTCAAAGATGCAGCGCCGGAGCTGGTTGTCATCACCGACGTCTGTCTGTGCGAATACACCGATCATGGCCACTGTGGCCTGTTGGATGAAGATGGCACGATCCTCAACGATCCCACGCTCACCGTGCTGTCCCGCACGGCCGTCTCCCATGCCCGCGCCGGCGCCGACATCGTGGCCCCCAGCGGTATGATGGATGGCATGGTACAGGCAATCCGCAGCGGGCTTGACGCGGCCGGCTATCAGCACATCCCCATTATGTCCTATGCCGTCAAATATGCCTCGGCTTATTACGGGCCATTTCGTGATGCCGCCGAGGGCGCGCCGCGCTTCGGCGACCGCAAATCACACCAGATGGATCCAGCCAATGTGCGCGAGGCCCTGCGGGAAGCCGCCCTCGATGTGGCCGAAGGTGCTGATTTCCTCATGGTCAAACCGGCCCTGGCATATCTGGATGTAATTGCAGCGGTGCGGGCAGCTTATCCTCAGCTACCATTGGCAGCTTACAATGTGAGCGGCGAATACGCCATGATCAAGGCCGCGGCCGCTCATGGCTGGCTGGATGAGAAAAGAGTGGTGTTGGAAACATTGCTGGGCATCAAGCGCGCCGGCGCCGACCTCATCCTCACCTATCACGCGCTGGATGCAGCCCGTTGGCTGCAGGAGGTCGCATGAGCTCAGAAGCAAGCAAGAATGGCGGTAGCGCCGAAAGCGCTGTCAGCTCTCCCCCCCTGCAACCTACGCCCTTCCTGTTGGCCTGCCAACAACAGCCGGCCCCCCACACCCCCATCTGGCTTATGCGTCAGGCCGGGCGTTTCATGCATGAATACCGGGCCATCCGCGCCCAACACAGCATGCTGGAGATGATCACCACGCCCGAACTGGCTGCCGAAGTGACCCTGCAGCCCGTGAACGCTTTTGGCATGGACGCGGCCATCATCTTCGCCGACATCCTGCCGCCCCTGATCGGTATGGGCCTGCATCTTGACTTTGTGCCCGGCAAGGGCCCGCAGTTCGATAATCCTTTGCGTAGCCCGCAGGACATCGACCGCCTGGCTGTGCCGCCTGCCGAGGAGACCGTCCTCAACAACACGCTGGAAGCCATCCGCATGGTGACTGCGGAGCTGACGCCCCGCGGCATTCCCCTGATCGGATTTGCCGGTGCCCCCTTTACGCTGGCCAGCTACGCAATCGAAGGCGGCGGAAGCAAAAGCTACGCCCGCTGCAAGGCGTTGATGTACAGCGAACCCACAGCCTGGAAGCACCTGATGCAAAAACTGGTCACCGTGCAGGCCGATTACCTGATCAAACAGGCGAGGGCCGGAGCATCTGCCCTGCAGGTCTTTGATTCATGGGCGGGCAGCGCCCTGGGCCAGCAGGATTACAACCGCTACGTACGTCCCCACAACAGCGAGCTCTTCCAGCGCCTGCAAGCGGCTGGTGTGCCGGTCATTAACTTCAGCGCTGGTACCGCCCCATACATCGCCGATGTGGCTGCCTGCGGCGGTGATGTGATCGGCGTGGATTGGCGTATGCCGCTCGACTGGTTCCGGGCGCGCATCGGTGATGATCGCGCCATTCAGGGCAATCTCGATCCCATCGCTTTGCTGGCTCCCTGGCCCGAACTGCGGGCTCGAATAGATGACGTGCTCGATCGGGCCGCCGGTCAACCGGGCCACATCTTCAACCTGGGACATGGCATCGTGCCCACCACCCCGCGCGACAACGTGCGCCGTCTCGTGGACTACGTACACGAGCGCACCGCGGTTTGATACCATGGCAGTTGCTCCCATCGGCGTGCTCTTCATGGCCTACGGCGGTCCGGACAGCCCGGAAGACATTCCCGGATATCTGGCCTATGTGCGTGCCGGTCGTCCCGTCCCCCGCGGTATGGCGGCGGCCATCCGCAGAAATTACGAACAGATTGGTGGCAGCTCGCCCTTGCTTGCTCGCAGCCGTGAACAGGTGCAGGCCGTGGCTGCCCGTCTCGATGCAAAGCGCTTCCGCTGCTACCTGGGCATGCGCCACTGGGCGCCGTGGATCGAAGACGTGATCCGGGAAATGGTCAGCGATGGCATCACCCGCGGCGTGGCCGTGCCCCTCACCCCGCACTACAGTCGGCTCAGCGTGGCCCGCTACCATGCTCAGATCCGGGAGGGGCTGGCAGAAAGTCGGGGTCACATCGACTTTCGCCTGGTCGAGAGCTATCACGATGCCCCGGGCTTCATCGCCGCCCTGGCCCGGCGCCTCACCACGGGACTGCAACGCTGGCCCGCGGATATGCGAGGCCGGGTGCATGTGCTGTTCAGCGCCCACAGCCTGCCTGCACGCATCATTGCTGCGGGTGATCCGTACGATCGGCAGGTGCACGAAACCGCCCGCATGGTGGCCGAGCATGCCGGATTATCGCCCGATCAATGGTCGTTCAGTTATCAGTCGGCCGGGCGTAGCCCCGAGCCCTGGCTGGGACCCCAGCTGGGTGATCATTTGCGTGAACTGGCCAGACAGGGCATCCGCGACGTGCTCAGCATTCCCATCGGCTTTGTCTCCGATCACGTGGAGATCCTGTTCGACATCGACATTCAGGCGCAGGACATTGCTCGTTCCCTGGGCATGCGCCTGGAGCGGCCCCCGGCCCTGAACAACGATCCGCAGTTCATCGCCACCCTTGTCGACCTTGTGCAGCAGCA
>JAJRXO010000527.1 GCA_024276255.1 Chloroflexota bacterium
CCGGCCTGGAACGAGGAAGGGGGGATTCAGGAGATCATCGACCGGGTGCTGAACATCAGGCCCGAATTATCAGACGTGGGCATCACGGATCTGGAATTGATTGTGGTTGATGATGGATCAACGGATAGCACTGCTGCTCTGGTGGCAGCCAATGCAGATGTGAAGCTTATTCGTCACAAGGTCAATAGCGGCTATGGGGCAGCATTGAAGACCGGTTTTGCGGCTGCCCGCGGTGAACTCATCGGCTTTCTCGATGCCGATGGCACCTACCCACCGGAGTATTTCCCCAAATTGTGCCAGGTGAGCCTGGAGCAAGATGCGGATATTGTCATCGGCTCGCGCATGTCTGGTGCAGAAAGTGAAATGCCGAGAGTGCGGTGGCTGGGTAACAAGATATTTGCCCATCTGGTCAGCCTGATCAGCGCCGAGCGTATCACGGATTCAGCCAGCGGAATGCGTGTTTTCAAGAAGACGATCTTGGAGCGGATTTATCCCCTGCCAGATGGACTGAACCTGACGCCGGTGATGAGCACAAGGGCCCTGCATGAGCAAATGAAAATGGTCGAAGTATCCATCCCTTACAGTGAGCGAGTGGGTCGCTCCAAACTGAGCGTGACCAGAGACGGTGTGCTCTTTGCGCAATCTATTATCTGGACAGCACTGAACTATAACCCTGCCCGCATTCTGGGCATCGTGGGGCTGGGGGCCATGGCTCTTTCGCTGGTGATTGCGTTGGCCATTCTCCTGCTGCGACTGCAGGGGGTGACCACACTAAGCGCATTTGGTGCTTTCATGCTGTTTGCCGGGGTCGTGCTGGCCGTGACCGGGATCAGTCTTGTGACACTGGGGATCAGTTTCAATTATTTCGTGGCACTTTTTCATCACCGGCCAGTACAACGTGGCTTTTTCAGCAAGCTTATTGCCAGATACCGTGCCGATCAATACCTGGGATGGATGGGGATCGCTATGTTTCTGCTTGCCATTCTCCTCTCTGTCGTCAGTCTGGTACTGGGTTCACAGGGCTGGCCAGTGTCGCGCCTGTGGTTCTATTACCTGATCGGTCTTTCCCTGGCTGTGGTTGGGGTACAGTTGACCGTAGCCTATGTGCAAATGCAGGTGCTGGATGCCCTGCGGATGCGCAGCGATCTTGTGGTAGACGACATGCAGGGGCATGAACGCCAGGATGAACGTGTCGTGCCGGAATCGATCACGGTGGCCGGTGAACGCAAGGCCGTTACCTGATGATCTTGGCAGCCGCAGAAACAATTGTTTTATCGTGTACGGTTTGTACACGTCGATTTATTGTTCTCTTCCAAAGAGCAAGGAGGTCCTAATGAAGTTTTATCTTTCAACCAGACCGGCACGTGGTCTACCCGGTGCACGGATCGCGCTCCTTTTGCTCATAGTGTTCCTCCTGATGGTCTCCTCTGTGAGTGCAGCCACCCTTGCTGATCGAACTACCAACATCATCGCAGACACTGCAGATGCGCCAGTTGTGCCCGTAGATAATCCCCCCAACCCCTTCGGCTCCTGGTTTATCACCAATGAGCAGGGTGAACTGGTGGGGGGGCAGCAAATGGCCGATGCTGGCGCGCAGTGGGCGCAGATCGCGCTTTCATGGAGCGCATTGGAGCCAGTCGAGGGTAGTTATAGCTGGGGGCAGGCTGATGCTCGTTTGGGGGCCGTGACAGCCAGCGGCCTGCAGGCGATTGTTATGATTTCGGACAATCCTTTCTGGGCAGCTGACACCGGCTGCGGGCCAATTCGCGAGGAAAAACTACCGGCTTTTGCCGCTTTTCTCACCGCCTTGACCAGCCGTTACAGCAACATCCGCTACTGGCAGCTTTATAACGAACCCGATAATGGCAACGCCGTTGATTATGCCTGGCTGGGCGGCTGCTGGGGTAGAACGCATCCCAACCATGCCGACGGCGCCGGCGGGGCGGCTTATGCCAACATGCTTTCTTATGCCTATCCGGCGATCAAAGCCGGCAATGGCAATGCCCAGGTTTTGTTGGGTGCTTTGGCCTACGATAACTGGTACAATCCTACGACGAATCCCAATGGCCCCTTCGACTCCCTGTTTCTGGACGAGCTGATGTTGGCCGGCGGAGGAAGCTATTTCGATATCGGCAATTTCCATTACTTCCCGGCCTGGTCATGGGCATGGGATACCCAGGATCGCTATACCAACGGTATCTATGGAAAAGCTAATTATCTGCGGAATCAATTGAACCGGCTGTCAGCGCAAACCAATACGGCGCCGAAACCTATCGTATGCACGGAAGTGGGTATGCCTGTCAATGAGACTCTGGCCAGTAGCTCAGGGCAGCGGATTCACCCCAACCGGGTGGCTGTTCCGGGTAAGGCCATAAGCACCCCCGATGAGGTAGCACGCTACGTGATACAGGCACATGCTCGCGCTCTCTATTTTGGGATGCCCTTCATCCTCTGGTTCGAGGCAGTTGATGAGCCTGGCCTGGCGCTCAATTACGGGCTTATGCGCGCAGATCTCACGCCGAGAGAGGCATACCGCAGCTACATGACGCTGGCCACGGAGTTGGCCGGAGTCACTTCGGTGACGGCGCGACGCGATCTGCCTGAGTATTTCGAGGCCTATGATTTCGAAGTCAACGGCGTGACCAAGACCTTGCAGTGGACGCTGGATGGTGCAAAGCACAACAAGGTTTGCGAGGTGAGCGAGCCCGGCGGGATGTTACGAGTGATCGAGAATTTCGATCAGGAGAGTTTCATCATCGATGGCGGCGTTCGCGACCTCGATGGCGTTGCCGACGGTGTTGTGACCATCTCCATCGGCGAATCCCCCAAGTATTGTGAACCCGCAACTACGACGAACACCTATCTGCCATACGCCCTGCAAGCGGCTCCTTAATCCGAAGCCCCCTGGCTTGGTTCACGCTACCCCCGTTTTCCATCTCTCTTTTATCCATCTACCGTGGTGCTGGCCGCCAGCGTGAGCGTCCTCGCACCGATACGGTAACGCAGTCAAACCACCGACGCCACACGGCCATAAGGCGAATTGCCCTCCCGAGAGCTTCAGTCTTGTCGCTTATCGATCCAATAGTACTTCCAATTCAATATACTTACCAGGCCTCGCCAGCGGTGGAAAACCCCGGAGGTCGTTTTTCTTGCCTCGATGTCGCTCTGGACACTGGTGCATCGGTAATTCATCACGAGTTTCAGGAGAGATCCGAAATAGCGATCGTGAACTGCGATAATTTACCGGGCTTTCTGTCCAAAGCGTGGCGTCGGACAGAAAATGTCGTTTTCGCCAGACTTCAATATCGTTACCTGATCAGGTGGTGAAGGACACAGTATGTCTACGCAATACGAAGAATCGCAAAGTCAGGCCCAATTTTCACTCAACAGTCCCTTACGAATGCTCAATTCCGATCTGATTATGAAGGTGGATGATGCGCTCTGTCATGTTGGAGAATTTGGCGAAGTAAGGTTGATCGTTGTCAAGGGGCGGTTGCGCTTCATACAAACGATGTCCAGTGAATCCATTGATAAAGGCACCCCGAACCGGAGCCCCCGATAGATGTTAGCCGTGATCTCACCCGATTTTCCTGTGTGGGAGATGAAATTGCCATGGTGAGGGATTCGCGTGGGGACATCTCCCCAAATATCCGTGCCAACCTCGGCAGCAGGCGTCTCCCTCCGCTACGCCCGGCCAGATTTCCCGACCTGGCGACGGCCGTTCCCACCCTGAATTCCTCTACCCATCTGCCCGGCAGCGTGGACGTGCTACTGGTGAATCCACCGGCGCCGGACGGAGGCATCTGGATCC
>JAJRXO010000528.1 GCA_024276255.1 Chloroflexota bacterium
CAGGCCGATGACTGCTTCCAGGCCCAGGCCGCCTCCGCCCACCAGGCCGGCGATGATCACCATGGCCAGCACCATCATCACGGTCTGGTTGATGCCCATCATGATCGATGGCAGGGCCAGAGGCAGCTCAACTTTGGTGAGTATCTGCCAGGAAGTCGATCCGTAGGCATTGGCCGCCTCCAGGATCTCCTTATCGACCCGGCGGATGCCGAGGTTGGTAAGGCGGATGCCGGGGGGCAGGGCATAGAGCACGCTGGCGATCACACCTGGTACGCGACCGATGTTGAAGAGCATGATCACGGGCACGAGATACACAAAGGGTGGGATGGTCTGCAGGAAGTCAAGACCTGGTCGCAGGATGGTTTCGAATCGATCACTTTTAGCGGCCAGGATGCCAACAGGAATGGCAATGAGAATGGAGAGCATCACGGCGACAATGACCTGACTCAGGGTGTCCATGCTTTCATCCCACATGCTGAGGAAGCCCATCAGCAACATGCCGATGATGGTGCCCAGGCCAAGCTGCCAGCCACTGGCGCGAGTGGCAATGAAGGCTGCGAGCAGGATCGTGACCGGCCACGGCAGGCCGTTGGTGAAGAAGTCCCGCAAGGGAGAGAGCACCGAGATGGTGAGGAAATCGCTGAAGGGGCCGGTTCCCAGGCTGGTGCCACCGATCTCGTATAGATTGTCGCGCATCCAGCGTACAGCCGCATCGACAGGCGAGGCGATGGAGAGTTGCAGGGCTGAGGGGAAAGTGCGCAGGTCATTGACATAATATTGCCAGAAAAGTGTAACCAGGATCAGCCCCAGGCTGAGCAGCAGATAGGCGTGACGGCGCAGGAAGGGCGGGAATTTGGCCTTCAGCCAGGCCCAGTCATCCTGATCAAAGCTGCGCGAGCGGCGTTGGGCCACATCGGCCCTGGTGAGGGCGTAGCTAAGGCGGTCGAGCATGACGGCCATGAGCACGATGGCGAAACCGGCTTCGAAGGCCTGGCCAACGCGCAGTCGTTGCAGGCCCACCAGCACTTCGCGGCCCAGGCCTCCGGCGCCGATCAGGGCCGCGATCACCACGATGCCCAGCGCCATCATGATGGTCTGATTGACGCCGGCCATGATGGTGGGGATGGCCAGGGGGATCTGCACGTCGAACAGGATCTGGCGGGAGGTGGCGCCGAATGAACGCGCGGCTTCGATGGTGCTCTTGGAAACCTGGCGGATGCCGAGGTTGGTCAGGCGAATGGCGGGCGGCAGGGCGTAGATAACAGTAGCGATGACGCTGGGGACGCGGGCAATGCCAAAGAACAGTAGCACCGGGATGAGATACACAAAGGCGGGCATGGTCTGCATGGCGTCGAGAAAGGGCCTGAGGATGGCGTCGAAGCGATCGCTGCGCGCCGCCCAGATGCCCAGAGGGATGCCCAGCACCAGGGAGATGAATACGGAAACCACCATCAGAGCCAGGGTTTGCAGGCTCTCGCTCCACAGGTCCATGACGCCCATGAGCAGCAGGCTGAGCCCGGCCGTCAGGGCCAGTTTCCAGCCGCCCAGCTTGTGCCCCAGCAGGGCCGTGCCTAACACCGTGAGCGGCCAGGGCAACCACAGCAGGAAGTCTTCGATACGGCGAATGCCCCAGTCGATGCCGGCGCTGAGGGGGTCGAAGAACCAGATGAACAGCCAGTGCGTGTTGCGATGGCCGATCACCCAGCTGCGAAAGGCATCGATGGGCTCCCTCAAGTGGAAGTTCCAGGATTCGGGGAAGTTGATGTCCGGGCCCTGCCATGCTCGCAGTGCCAGCCACAGCAGGGCGATGGCCAGCAATGCCAGCCACTCGCGGTGGCGGAGGATGAAGCTCGACCAGGGTCGGGGCTGCTGTTGCATGCGCGACATGTCAGCTCACCTCCAGCCCGGCCAGCGCCAGCATCAATCGTCGTCGACTGATCACACCCAACAACTCACCGTCGCTTCGACGCACGGCGAGCCGCGAGTCGCGCTCCGCAGCGATAGGCACAAGCTCTTGTAGCGTGGTTTCGGGTTCCACACTGGGGTAATCCTGGGGTGTATCGTCGGCCTGAACACCGCGCATGATGGCGACCGCCGTTACCACGTGAGAGCGCGGCACGTCTTCGGTGAAGTCTCGCACGTAATCGTTGGCCGGGTGCAGGATCACGTTCTGGGGGTTGCCCATCTGCACCACTTCTCCGTCTTTCATGATGGCGAGATAGTCGGCCAGCTTGATGGCTTCCAGAAAGTCGTGGGTGATGAAGATGATGGTTTTCTTCATCATGTTCTGCAGCCGCAGGAGCTCATCCTGCATTTCCCGGCGAATGAGCGGGTCGAGGGCGCTGAAGGGCTCATCAAAAATGAGTATTTCCGGATCGACGGCAAGCGCCCGCGCCAGGCCGACACGCTGCTGCATGCCGCCGCTGAGTTCGCCGGGGTAGTAATTATCCCAGCCCTTCAGGCCCACGAGCTCCAGAACCTCGTGTGCTCGGGCATAGCGCTTGGTTTTTTCTACGCCCTGCACCTCCAGCCCATAGGCCACGTTGTCAATGACCTTACGATGGGGGAAGAGGCCGAAGTGCTGAAAAACCATGCTCATCTTCCGCCGACGCAGCTCCCGCAGTTCTTTTTCATCCAGGCGCAACACATCCTGCTGGTCGATGATGACCTTGCCGGCCGTAGGCTCAATCAGACGGGTGATGCAGCGCACCAGGGTCGATTTTCCGCTGCCTGAGAGGCCCATGACCACGAATGTTTCACCGGCCTGCACCTCGAAGCTGACGTTTTTCACAGCCAATACATGGCCGGTTTCCTCCAATACCTGGGCTTTGCTGGCGTCCGGGCTCAGGTTGTTCATTACCCGTCGCGGGTGTGGCCCAAACACTTTCCAGAGATTGCTGCAGATGACTTTGGGGGTTGCTTGTGGTGGGGCCATGCGGTGTTCCTTTCAAATGAGTTATGGGTGTTGTTCGATAGATGCTTCTGGTTATGCGGTTAAAACAAAAGGGAGACGCGTGGCGCCTCCCCCTTGCGGATGGGTGTGGGAATGTTGGTGGCAGGAGCTAAGTTGCCCGGATGCATAATCAGGCCAGGAGTTTCGCCAGTTTTTCTTTTGACTGCGCCTCGACCGTGTCATGAATGCTGGTGCCATGACTGTCCATGGTGACGACGACCGGGAAATCTTCTACCCGGATCACCCACATGGCTTCGGGCACGCCGAACTCCAGTTTGTGAACGGCGAGCACTTCCTTGACCGAGCGGGCTATCAGGCTGGCTGCCCCGCCGATGGCATGGAAATACACGGCTGGCTGCTGCACACAGGCCTGCAAGGTGCGCTCCTTCATGCCGCCCTTGCCAATCACGCCCTTGAGATTGAAGTAGCGGATGACATCGGCCTGATACACTTCTTCCCGGATGCTGGTGGTGGGGCCGGCAGCCACAAATGTCCAGCTGCCGTCGTCGTTCTTTTTCACCACGGGGCCGCAATGGTAGATCACGCCGCCATCGAACAGGCGCTTGAGCTCGTCATGGAATGGTTTTTCTTCGGCGCTGACCGAGTTTTTGATAAAGTGTTCGATCAGGAATTTGTGGGCAGTGTCGCGACCGGTGACGATCACGCCGCTGAGCAATACAGTATCACCGGCCTTCAGGGCCCGGATCTCTTCATCGGAAATGGGAGTGGTGAGCTTAATCATACGAAACCTCCACAGCATCGTTGTGAAGCTGCACATCCATATGCGCCCGGCGATTGGCCCAGCACATGTAGGCGATCGAGACAAAGTACGAGGCGGGCAGGCGATGCAGGGTGTTGATCTTGGTGCTGAGCACGGTGGTTTTGCCGCCGAAGCCCATAGGCCCGATGCCCAGTTCGTTGGCTTCCTGGTGAATACGTTCTTCCAGCGCGGCCAGCTCGGGGTTGGGATTGCTGTCGTCCAGCGGCCGCAGCAGTTGCTGTTTGGATTTGATGTACGACTGCCCGCGGTCGCCGCCAATGGCCACGCCCAGCACGCCCGGGGCGCACCCCTTGCCCTGCGCCTGGAAGACAGCATCCAGCACCACCCGGCGCACACCTTCCAGATCCCGTCCGGCCTTGAGGCGGGCGTTGGGCAGCTTGTACTGCGTGCTGACGTTTTCGCAGCCTCCCCCTTTCAGCAAAAGGTCCACATGCACCTTGTCTTCATCCCATTCGTGAAAATGCATGGTGGGAAAGTCAATGCCGGTGTTGTTGCCGCTGTTCTCGCCGGTGAGGCTGTCGACGGCGTTGGGGCGCAGGTAGGAGCGATCGGTGGCGATAGCAGCAGCCCGGCGGATGCTATCGGCCAGCTTGCGGGTGGAAACGCCCAACGGATAATAGATTTCAAAGATGGGCGTGCCCGTGTCCTGGCATATGGGCGTGCTGTTATCACGCGCTATTTCGATGTTGCGCAGGATCGTATCCAGCGCGCCTTCGGCTGCGGAGCCGGGTTCTTCTTTGTCTTTTGCCCTGGCCAGAGCCTGGCGCATGTCATCGGGCAGAATGGTGGACGCCCGGCGGAACAATTCCACAAAATGGTCGGTGAGATCGACCTCGTTCAATCGGTTCATGTTATCAAACCTCCACAGTGAGATTGCGAAAGCGAGGAGGACGGGACGGGGGCCAAACCTGTCGACCACGCAGGTGCTTTAATCATACCACCAATGGCTGGGAATAGCGTAAAGCAGGGAGGGCCAGAGGGTTATTTTCCCACTGCGAAGGCTCGTTGATACACCTTGACATAACCATCATAATAAATGTCGCGCGGGTTGCCGATTGTCTGCGGATCTTTGACGGCCAGTTCCGCCAGCAGGGGGATTTGATCTTCGCTGAAGCCAAGTTGCTGCAGGGAAGGGATCTCGACATCCTCGGTGAGGCGATAAACCGCTTCTACTGCCTTTTCAGCCGCCTGCCAGATGCTCAGGCCGCGCACGTCTTCGCCCAGGGCCACGGCGATGCGGGCGAATTTCTGGGGCTCGCCGATGAAGTTATATTCCATCACCGGCCCCAGCAGGCGGGCCGTAATGGCGCCATGCGGGCAGTTGACCACGCCACCGGCCGTCTGGCTCATGGCATGGGCAGCGCCAGCGCTATCAGTGCCGTAGGCCAGGCCTCCCAACATGGCGGCCATGCTCATCTTATAGCGGGCTTCCTTGTTGTGTCCCTGCGCAAAGGCCACGCGCAGATACTGGCCCACATATTCCATGGCCAGCAGGGCAACGGCATCGGTAAAGGGCTGAGCAAAGGCCATGGTGTAGCATTCGATGGCATGGGCCAGCGCATCCATACCCGTGCCGGCCGTGACATGCGCCGGCAGATTAATGGTGAGCAGGGGGTCGATCAGGGCCACGGTGGCGGCGATAAAGGGCGTGCCACCGATGTTGAATTTGATGTGGCGGTTGTGATCGGTGATCACCGACCACAGCGTGGCCTCGCTGCCCGTGCCGGCGGTGGTGGGGATAGCGATCAGGGGGGGGATGGGTTTGGTGATGGGGTTGGGGTCCGCCCATTCATAGTCTACGGCCGAGCCGCCATGGCTGGCGACCACCCCGATGGCTTTGGCCGTATCCATCGAACTTCCTCCGCCCAGGCCGATGAGTCCATCGCAACCTTCCTGCTGGAAAAACACAGCCCCACGGTCTACCAGTTCCACAGGCGGATTGGCCTCCACCTGATCGAACATGACAAAACTAACCCCGCCCCTTTTCAGCACGCCGGCAGCCTCGTCGGCGATACCGGCCTTCACAATGCCAGGATCGGTAACCAACATGGGGCGTTTGATACCCAACGCTTTCACTTCTTCTGCCAGGTTTTCCAGCACACCCAGGCCGTGTTTGAACGCGGTGGGTGTTTGATACGCTTGAAACGGAACCATCGTTGCCTCCATTTGAGAACGTAATTGTTTTCGGATGATGGCGATATTGCTGACAACGATAACTCGTGTTACAGTATTGCCATCTGGATATATGAATGATATATCAGTTTACATCAGTCCCTTCTACTTTTCCTAATAATGGATGTTGTTATGATCAAGAAAAAAACTGACAAAAGGAGGAAAACAGCCACGTCGCTCAGCCAGCAGGCTTACGAGCGTATCCGACACAAAATCATCGCCCTGGATCTGCCGCCCGGCTCAGTGATCAATGAAACGGCGCTACGGGAGGAATTGGGGTTGGGCCGCACGCCGATTCGGGAGGCGCTGCAGCGCCTGGCGCTGGAAAAACTGATTGTGATCATCCCCCGCCGCGGGACCTTCGTGGCCGAGATCGGCATCACCGACCTGCATCGTCTATTCGAGGCCCGCCTGGTGCTGGAGGCATTCGCTGCCCGCCTGGCCTGTCGCCGGGGCAAAGAAAAGCACTGGCAGCAGATGGCCGCTGTGCTGGCTCGGGCCGATGAGCCAGACGTGGATCAGGAACAACTGATCGCTATTGACGAGGCCTGCCACGAGATCATCTACGAGGCCGCCGACAACAAGTTTTTGCGCGACATCCTGGTGTCACTGTACGCGCTCAGTCTGCGCCTGTGGTACTACAGCCTGTTCCATATCGGCGGCATGCGTGAGGCCGTGATTGAACATGTTCGCATCATGGAGCAGCTACGGGAGCACAATGAGGATGAGGCCGCCCGCCTGATTGTAGAGCACATCCAGACATTCCAGGCAACTATCCAGGAGGTCATGCTGGGTACGCCTAGACCCGATGTTCTTCCGTCGTTTCGAGATTGATCGCCAACGAGGATAGCCCCCGCCTTGTACCAGTTCGCAAGGA
>JAJRXO010000529.1 GCA_024276255.1 Chloroflexota bacterium
AGGCGTGGTGTCCTGCAAGGAGCGAATCATTTCTTCATACTGCTTTTTGCGTTGCAACCAGATTTCGTACGTGGCAGCCCAACCATTCCAGTCCAGCACCCAACCTTCCTCTGGCGGTTCATCGCCTCTTGCAAAGGATTCATAAAAGGTCTCCGAAAGAACGCCGTATTTGCGTTCGTATTTGAGCAAATCTTCTTCCAAAGCGTGGATGTCACGCAGGATTTCATCAAGCGTCATGTGTCATGTACCTCACGACAAGAACTGTGCTGAGTGCCAGCATGCTCTCAGTATACAACGAGATGGCCGGTCTATCAACATCATGTTGAACCTTCCCACAGTCACGTCTACCTGGCTTGCCTGGTTGCGCCATTGCGGCGGCGACCTCGTGTGGAACACCCTCATCCTCGTGACCGTGCTCATTCCGTTGGGTGGGCTCAGCGTCGATATTCCTCGCTATTTCCTTCTGCGCAGCACCCTGGCCACGGCCGCCGATGCCGCCGCTGCAGATGCGGCCCAGTGCCTGGATATTCCTTACTTCCAAAACACAGGGGAAAGCCGACTGCTGGCCGATTGCGCCCGCAGCGCCGCCCAGGACACTTTTGCCGCTAATGTCGATCACCTGGACCCAGCCGCCTACCATCCCCACTTCCTCAACCTGACCATCGATGAGACTCAAGATGAAGTTGCTGTACACGTAAGTGGAGACCTGCGCCTGGTCTTCGGCCTTACACCCGCCTTTACGATTCAGGTCGTGGCGGCCAGCCGTTTTCGCATGATTGTCCGCTGATCCAGGGTCAGATAAGAGATCAGCAAATCTCCAATTCCGCAACAGCACCTTCTGAACTCCGACTTCTGAAAAATGTACGTTGACCTCACCTACTTCCACTGGACGCACCTGTTTGTCCCGCTCATATTGCTTTTTGTCCTCCTGGCCGCCCTGGGCGCTGGCGTCACCCGTGCCAATATGAGCACACCTGTCCTGCTCACCCCTGAGCGTTGGACATCTACCCGCCTGGCCCGGCAGGCGCGGGCTGAAACCGAGGTCCTGCGCGCCGACGCGCGCCGTCTGCGTCAGTTGCTGCAAAGTAGACGTCCCGATCCCGTGGCTGCCATGCTTTTGGCCCAGCAGATCTACGCCCGCCATCGCCAGGGCGTGTCCGCAACGGCTGGCGCTCGCATAGCCCTGATCGCCGCGGCCGAGGCCCATGCCCGCTATGCCATGGGCGATCTTTCCCGCACGGACGCCATTCGTAGTTTCAACGCCGCCAATGCCCGCATCGCCAGCCTACATTTCTCCCAGGAAGACATCAGTCCCCCTGATCATTTTTCTCAATACCTCCCTTCCCAGCTCTTCCAAGGTTCCCTGCCATGACTTGGTCTGTGTCACCCTCTTCCTCTGCCCCCAGCACTGATGAGATCTTTAATGGCATCATGCGAGGCATCCTGCATGCAGAACGTGACTTCCGCCAGCAATTACAGGTCGATCTGCAACAAACCCATGACTTGCTGCTAGCCGCCATCCGCCTGTTGGCGCCCGAGATGGTGGAAAAACGTCTGGCACAGGATCCTTTTTACATCGATAACCTGAAGAGGGAAGACTGGTCTCGTTTGCTCCAAGAAGCTCGTGCCCGGTTCCATCAGCGCCAAACAGAAATCCAACTGACTACAGGATCTTCCGACGTCGTATCCCGCCAGCTAGACGAACTACGCCGCAAGATCAAGCGGCTAGAGGAACGTAACCAGCGCTTACGCGCCCAGCTACTAAACCAGGTTGCCGCACAATCCTTGCCCGCTTCTCCTCCCCAGCCACCTCTTCCCGGTCAGGTGCAGCTTCCCCCGCTTCCTTCCGCGCCTCCCCCCGCCTTCCCGGCCCTGGCAGGTTCCCAATCCTGGCCGCGTCAAAGCCAGTTCCTGGCTTTGATGGCGGTCACGGGCTGGGCTTCGCAGCGAGCACTGATCGAAGAGTTGGCGCGCCGGGCACATATCTCCCCCGGAGCTGGTTCACTGAAACGCCTGCTCAGTGGTCTCATCAAACTCAAGCTGATCGACAAACACCGTATTTCTGCTGCCGGCAGCACAGCAGTCATGCTCACTCTCAGCGAATCCGGCCGCCAAGTGGCAGCGGCCATGGGGCTCACTGTCACGGAATCGGAATGGGAGCGCTTGTTGCGTATACGCCCCAAAGCTACACCTGAGCAGGCCGCCCTCATCTGTCTGTTCGCTGCCGCTGCGCGGACGCGCGGTTTCCGCTCTCAGGTTTGTCCCACAGCTGAAAACAACATACCTGTAGACGTTCGGGTGCAACGGACAACTGACAAACCAGCGTTCGTTTTCATCGAGCCCGAGGCTGAGATTCCGGCTCAGCGCCTTCAGGAATGGCGCTACCTGGCCCGACATCAAGGTTACGTGGCCCTGTGTGCAGCCAACGCTGATAGCAGGCAAGCACTGATAAGCATTGCCTATCAGGCGGGTCTGGCCGGTCG
>JAJRXO010000530.1 GCA_024276255.1 Chloroflexota bacterium
CCACCGACGCCGAGTATTGTTTGCAATGCGGCCAGCCTCTGCTGGAGGAGATCCGTCTGCGTCCGCGGTTGCTGGCCCAGATTCAGGGGCTGATCCCGCCGGAACCCATCATCAGCACTGGCAAACCCGGATTGGGGCGCGTGCCCGCCCCGCCCACCGTGGTGGGGCAGGAGGAGCGTCCTCCTCAGCCTGCTTCCGAATCCGAACTCCCCTCTGAGGGTGAAGCGCCAGACGAGCCCGAACCCGAGCCGGAGGCTCCGGTTGAGGAACCTGATTTAATCGTGTTACCGCCGCCCGCGGCCGAGCCTCCGTCTGAGGCCGAAGAGCCGACTGAACCCGAACCTGAGCCGGAGGCCCCGACTGAGGAGCCTGATCTAATCGTGTTACCGCCGCCCGCGGCCGAGCCTCCGTCTGAGGCCGAGGTGCCAATTGAATCCGAACCTGAGCCGGAGGCCGCGGTTGAGGAATCTGATCTGCTGGTGTTGCCGCCGCCCGTGACCGAGCCTCCGTCTGAGGATGAAGCGCCAGGCGAAGGCGAGCCTGAGCCAGAACCGGAGCCAGCGGTTGAGGAACCTGATGTGGTGGTGTTGCCGCTGCCCGCAGCCGAGCCTCCGTTTGAGGCCGAAGTGCCAACTGAACCCGAACCTGAGCCGGAGGCCGCGGTTGAGGAACCTGATCTAATCGTGTTACCGCTGCCCGCGGCTGAGCCTCCGTCTGATGCCGAAGCGCCAGGCGAACGCGAACCTGAGCCGGAGGCCGCGGCTGAGGAATCTGATCTGGTGGTATTGCCGCCGCCCGCGACCGAGCCACCATCTGTGGTCGAAGCGCCAGGCGAACCCGAACCTGAGCCGGAACCGGAGCCCGCGGCTGAGGAATCTGATCTGGTGGTGTTGCCGCCGCCCGCGGCCGAGCCCCCGTCTGAGGCCGAAGCGCCAGGCGAATCCGAACCGGACGAGCCACAGCCGACAGCCATTCCTCTCCCGGCCATCTCCTCTACTCAACCCATTGAGCCCCTAATCGTCGATGAGGCGTTGCCTTTCCAGCAACCTGAACTGCAGGCCTATGTGCCCCCCCCACCGCCTCCGCCTGTTACCCCATCGCCATCTGTGGGCCCGCCTTCCCTTCTTCCCCGCTGGATCATTGCTGCGGCCATGATCCTGTTCATTCTCGTTGGTTTATGGCAATCTGATGCCCGCAGCGCACCCGCTCCCCGGCGACCCGCGGTGGATGCGGCATTCCGCACCATCGAAGCCCTGCCTCCGCAGGCCCGTGTGCTCATCGCCTGGGATTATGAACCCACCACCCAGGGCGAGATGCAGTTACTGGCGCTGCCGATCTTGCAGCATCTTATACGTCGTCAGGCCCACATCGCCAACATCAGCCTGCGTCCGACCGGCCCGGCAGTGGCCCTGAGCGCCCTGCGCGCAGTCGGCCTGGATGGGCGCACGCTCGATATCGGCTTCATTCCCGGCGAGGCCGCGGCTCTGCGCGCCCTGAGCATCGCCCCCTTTACCCTGGCTCCCTACCCTCCCACGCAGATAGCGGCCCAGGGCTGGCAACCGGATGCCGATATCACCCAGTTTGACCTGATTATCGAATTCAGCGCCGAGACCGCCACCACGCGCGCCTGGGTCGAGCAGGTGATCGCCCGCGGGCAGACACCGCTACTGGTGGCAGCTTCGGCTGCGGTGGCGCCCACCCTGCGGCCATATGAGCAGAGCGCCCAGATCACGGCCCTGCTCTCGGGCTACACCGATGCCCTGGCCTACGAACAGGGATTGGGGTTGCAGGGGAAAGCCGCGCAGCAGCGCCTGGCCCAGTCACTGGCCCGGCTGCTGTTTCTGCTGATCGTCGTGCTGGCGCTCATTCGTCTCCCCGGAGTCCATTCATGAGCGAGACCCTTGGCATGATTACCGCCCTGGCTCTGACACTGGCCCTGTTCAGCCGCGTCTGGCAGAACAACCGCGCCTTCCGCTGGGCCGCTCATCTGTTGCTGGGGGCCTGGCTGGGTTATATCGTCGCCATCATGCTGCGGCAGGTGTTGTGGAGCCTGGTATTGCGGCCATTCTTGCAGATGCCGTCAGCGCATCCCGAGGTTCTGATCACCCTTGCTCTGATGCTGTTGCTGTCCCTGCGTCTTTCCTCGCATCCTGCCCTGCGAGGCTGGGGCATTTTGCCGTTGGGCATGTTGGCCGGAGGCGGCAGCGCCCTGATCCTGGCCGGGGCCCTGCGGGGGAGCCTGATGCCCCAGTTGCTGATCCCGGCGCAACTGCATTTCTTCTCCGACACCCTGCCCTGGTGGGATGCCGCTGCCGTGACTGCGGCCACCCTGGCTACCATCGGCGTGATCATGTATTTCAGCCAGCGCGATTTCCAAACACCTTCGTCGTTGTTGGTTGATGGTCTGGCCCTGCTGGGGTACTATGTTTTGATGATCGCATTCGGCGCCGTGCTGGCCACCACTGCCGGCGCCCGTATCACACTTCTCATTGACCGCGTGCAATACATCCTCACGCTCATTCAGCATCTGATCGGTTTTTCTGCCTGACCATGCCATCTTCTGAACCCTATCTTTATCGATTTTCCGAGCTGCAAAATATCCTGCGAATCCTCCGCAAAGCACAGTGCATCAGCATTGTAGGGGTGAGCAATGTGGGTAAATCGGATTTTTTACGGCATTTGCAGCGCCTGGATGTGCGGCGACAGGTTGATCCGCAATGTGACGGCCAGATCCTTTTTTTCTATATTGACTGCAATCGTATGTTAGGACGGGATGAACACGCTTTTTATGAGTTGGTGTTGCGGGAGATGACGAGCGCCCTGAATGAGGAGGGGAACCAAGACCTGCATCAGAGTTTGCAGCAGGCGTATGATACCCTGCTTAATCCTCCCAACGACTTTCACATTCCCCTCAGTTTCAATCGCGCCCTCACAACCCTGTTGGAAGAGCACAATCGGGATGTGATCTTTATCCTCGACGAATTCGACACTGCTTACGCAGCGCTCGATGCCCGCGTGCTGCTCAATCTGCGGGCGCTGAAGGATCACTACGGTAAGTCGCTGGCTTATGTGGTGGCAACAGATCAACGATTGAGCTTTATCCGTTCGGATGAGCAGGTGGATGAGTTTAAGGAATTATTTGGCGTGCATATCCATTACATCCAACCCCTGCCGGAAGATGATGCCCGTCATCTGGTGATCGAGAAGAGTCGAGCGCTGGGCGCCCATTTCGACGAAAACGATATTCGGTTTGTGTTGCAGCAGGCCGGTGGGCATCCGGCCCTGATCGATATCACCTGTCGTCGGTTGGCCGAGATGACAGGGGAAGTTCGTCGTTCGGATAGTGAAGACTGGTTGATTCATCGTGAAGTGAGCGATGCCCTGCGTCAGGAACTGGCCATCAGCGCCGAATGCGACAAGATCTGGCGCGACCTGTCGCAGAATGAGCAGGATGTTCTCGACAGCTTCTTCCAACCGGATGTCCACAATGATGTTCTGGCCATGGCCGAGTTGGGACGCCGGGGTATTTTGCACGAAAAGAAGGGCGAGTATCACTTTTTTGCCGCTTTGTTCGAAGACTATGTACGTCGTCGCAACGTAGCTCATCACGGCGTTGACCGAGGCGTGCGTGTGGATGCCGAGGCCGGTGAAGTTTTTGTCAACGGCCGGCCTACCGAACCCCTGACTAATTTGGAATTTCGCCTGTTATTGCTCTTGTATGGTCGCCTGAACAAGATATGCGACAAGTACAGCATTGTCACTGCCGTCTGGGGTGAAGATTATGTGGATGATGTTTATGATTCTGCAATCGAGAAGTTGGTCAGCCGCGTCCGTCGCAAGATCGAACCCAACCCTGCCGCTCCCCGCTATTTGCTTACCGTGCGTGGTCGGGGCTATAAACTGGTTGGATAAATGCTTTCTCTGCGCAGGATCGAGTTTGCGATTTGTATTAAATCATTGTCCGTCATCTGTCGTCCGTATGTCAGGTTGTTCAGGCTGATTGTGTTATGCTGGCCATAAGAAGCCTTGCTTCTGCCAATTGTATTTTTGCCCATCCCACCCTTCACATATCTCGTTCAAGGAGTTTCAATCATGGCATCTCTTCTCGAAAAAGTTGGCGTTCTTATCTCAGCCAATCTGCACTGGATGATCAATCAGGCATTGCAGGCCAATAATTTAGCTGTGGTTGATGAATACATCCGCCGTGTGGAAGATAATCTGGAAGCGCTGGAGGATGCCGCGGCCACCGTCGGTGGAGAGGCCAAGACCCTGCGCCGCAAACAGCGCGAGTTCGAGGCAAAGTCCCAGGAATTGGATCGAAACATTGATCTGTTCCTGCGCGAGGGCAAGGACAAGCTGGCCATGGCCGCCCAGAGCCGCTACAATACCATGGCCCGTCTGGCCGACACCTATCGTCAGCAGGCCGACGCCCAGGAGGCGGAGTTCCAGAAATTGCTGGACGCCAAGTTGCGACTGGAAGCCAAATTGACCGAGGTCAAGCAGGAGCGGGTGCATCTTCAGGCCATGCTGGAACTGGCCAAGAGCAGAGAGGCTACTCACAAGGCCATCAAAGCCATTGGCGAGGTCAGCACCGAGGCCACCGGCATGGATGACATCAAGGCCGAGATCCAGCGTCGGCTGGATAAAGCCACGGCCCAGGGCGAAATCGACGCCCAGAAGCTGGATCGGCAGATGGAAGAAGTGCTGGAAACCAGCGAAATCGAACAGCAACTGGCTGCCCGGCGGGCTCGCCTGGGTATGTC